>NZ_JBQCTZ010000075.1:0-16705 GCF_051963715.1 Neisseria sp. P0001.S005
GCTGCTTTTTTGAAGAGGTTGAAACACTCGTCCTGCAATTCATTCGCAATTTCAGCCATTTCAGGATCATCGGCACCTGCACGCATCAGGTTGAGCATATGCTGGGTGCTGGTCAGGTGCAGGGCTTCGTCACGGGCAATCAGTTTGATGATTTTGGCGTTGCCTTCCATCAATTCACGCTCGGCAAAGGCGAACGAACAAGCGAATGAAACGTAGAAGCGGATGGCTTCCAATACGTTGACGCACATCAGGCAGAGATAGAGTTTTTTCTTCAACTCGCGCAAAGACACGGTAACGATCTTGCCGCCGACATTGTGCGTGCCTTCACCCAACAGATTGTAATACTGAGTGTATTCAATCAAATCATCGTAATAGCAGGCAATGTCTTCAGCGCGGGCGATGATGTATTCGTTCTGCACGATGTCGTCGAACACGACCGACGGATCATTCACGATATTACGAATGATGTGAGTGTAGCTGCGCGAGTGGATGGTCTCGCTAAAGCTCCACGTTTCAATCCAAGTTTCCAACTCGGGAATCGACACCAAAGGCAGCAAGGCAACGTTCGGACTGCGGCCTTGGATGGAATCGAGCAGGGTTTGGTATTTCAGATTGCTGATGAAAATATGTTTTTCATGTTCGGGCAGGTTGGCATAGTCGATACGGTCGCGCGACACGTCGATTTCTTCCGGCCGCCAAAAGAAAGACAGTTGTTTTTCAATCAGTTTTTCAAATACTTCGTATTTCTGCTGGTCATAACGGGCAACATTTACCGGCTGACCGAAAAACATCGGCTCTTTAAGCGCATCGTTTTTGGTTTTGGAAAAGGTGCTGTATGACATGACTAGGTGTTCGCAGGACATGGTGTTTCTCTTTTTAAAAAATAATATTTAGTTTTCAGAGTGCCTTTTGATATTCAAAACAAGACCATCTAAAAATTATTCACAAACCTCAATCATAAGCCATTATTTAAATAACTTTCATTTTTTACTTTGCTCTTTTATTTCGGATATACATTTGTGAACGATTTTCTGACAACCTAGTTTCAAAAATATCAATTACACGCACTAAATCTCCCAACTTCGTATAACCATAATTTTTACTATCAAAAGATGATTGGTTATTGATAATCTTCCCAACATTACTTAATGATGCCCAACCGTCTTCATCACAACTATTGGCAATGGCTTCTCTTAATAAATTCATTAATGTAGTATCACATTTAAGTTCATTAGCAGCTCTCTTCCGAATTTCAGCTGGTTGAGCATTTGTCCCACTGCTTTTATCAAAACTTGCATCTAAAAATAAAAATTTGCTACATGCAGCAACCAACGACTTAGGTGTTTTATGTTCGCCAAAACCAATGACTTGTTTCCCTTCCATTTTTATTCTCATTGCTAACGGTGTGAAATCACAATCGGAAGAAACAATGCAAAAAACGTCTATTTTATCTTGAAATAATAAATCCATTACATCTATGGTCATCGCCATATCCGTTGCATTCTTACCCTTTGTATAATCAAACTGTTGAACAGGTGCTAGAGCATAATCCAATAAGACAGCTTCCCAACCTTTTAATTGTTCACTTTTCCAATTCCCATAAATTTTTCTTATCATTACTGAACCATAATTTGCAAGCTCATTAAGAATAAAATCAATTTTCCCAAAAGGTGCATTATCTGCATCTATAAAAAGAGCGACAATAGATTGTTCAGGTATATTCTTCAATTTGTTTTCCCCCTATGTTATTTATTATTTCAGACGACCTCGTGAGGTCGTCTGAAATTCCTCTTATCAAATCTTACAAGCCCCCCCAGCACAGCCGTCATCCTGAATATCGGTCTGCGTATCGTCCGCGCCGTCTCGGGTGTTGTGGTAGTACAGAGTTTTGACGCCGTATTTGTAGGCGGTCAGCAGATCTTTGAGCATTTGTTTCATGGAAACTTTGTTGCCTTCAAATTTACCCGGGTCGTAGGCGGTATTGGCGGAAATTGCCTGATCGACGAATTTTTGCATTACGCCGACGAGTTTCAGGTAGCCTTCGTTGCCTGGAAGCTGCCACAGGGTTTCGTAGGCGTCTTTCAGGGCTTCAAACTCCGGCACGACTTGTTTCAGGATGCCGTCTTTCGATGCTTTGACTGTTACCAAGCCGCGCGGCGGCTCGATGCCGTTGGTAGCATTGGCAATTTGCGAGCTGGTTTCAGACGGCATGAGTGCGGTCAGGGTGGAGTTGCGCAGGCCGTATTTGACGATGTCGGCGCGCAGGCTTTCCCAGTCGCACAACAGCGGTTCGCTGCACACGGCATCCAAGTCTTTTTTGTAGGTGTCGATGGGTAGTTTGCCTTGCGAATAAACGGTTTGGTTGAACAACGGACATGCACCGTATTCTTTGGCGAGGTTCACCGATGCTTTGAGCAGGTAATACTGCATGGCTTCAAAGGTGCGGTGGGTCAGGCCGAGCGCGGAATCGTCGCTGTAACGGACGCCGTTTTTCGCCAGATAGTAGGCGTAGTTGATGACGCCTATGCCGAGCGTGCGGCGGTTCATGGTCGCGGTACGGGCGGCTTCGACCGGATAGTCTTGATAATCCAGCAAAGCATCGAGTGCGCGCACGGTCAAATCGGCAAGCCCTTCCAGCTCATCCAAGCTGTTTAATGCGCCCAAGTTGAAGGCAGACAGGGTACACAGGGCGATTTCACCGTTCGGATCGTTGATGTTATCCAACGGTTTGGTCGGCAGGGCAATTTCCATGCACAGGTTGGACTGGTGAACGGGGGCGACGCGCGGGTCAAACGGGCTGTGCGTGTTGCAGTGGTCAACGTTTTGGATGTAGATGCGTCCCGTTCCGGCGCGTTCCTGCATCAGCGTGGAGAACAAATCGGTAGCCGACAAGGTGCGCTTGCGGATGTTCGGGTCTTGTTCGTATTTCGTGTAGAGACGCTCGAATTCGTCTTGGTCAGCAAAAAATGTGTCATACAGGCCGGGAACTTCGTTAGGCGAGAACAGCGTGATGTTGCCACCTTTAATCAGGCGGGTGTACAGCAGGCGGTTGATTTGCACGCCGTAATCAAGCTGGCGGATGCGGTTGTCTTCTACGCCGCGGTTGTTTTTCAACACCAACAGGCTTTCGGCTTCGATGTGCCACAAGGGGTAGAACAAAGTTGCCGCGCCGCCGCGTACGCCGCCCTGCGAGCAGGATTTGACCGCCGCTTGGAACATTTTGAAAAACGGAATGCAGCCGGTGTGTTGCGCTTCGCCGCCGCGGATTTCGCTGCCCAAACCACGGATGCGTCCGGCGTTGATGCCGATACCCGCACGTTGGGAAACGTATTTCACAATTGCGCTCGTGGTAGCGTTGATGGAGTCGAGGCTGTCGTCACACTCAATCAGTACGCAGCTTGAGAATTGACGGGTAGGCGTACGCACGCCGCTCATAATCGGGGTCGGCAGCGATACTTTAAACGTAGAAACGGCATCGTAAAAGCGTTTGACGTAATCCAAACGGGTCTCTTTCGGATATTTGCTGAAGAGACACATTGCCACCAAAATGTATAAAAACTGCGGCGTTTCATAAATTTGGCGGGTAACGCGGTTTTGAACCAGATATTTGCCTTCGAGCTGCTTCACGGCGGCATACGAGAAGGTCATGTCGCGGCTGTGGTCGATATAGGCATTCAGCTCGTCAAACTCTTCACGGCTGTAATCTTTGATGATGTGGCGGTCGTATTTGCCCGCATCGGTGAGTTTTTTAACGTGATCGAAGAGATGCGGCGGTTCGAACTCGCCGTAAGCGATTTTGCGCAGGTGGAAAATCGCCAGACGCGCGGCGAGATATTGATAGTCGGGCGTATCCTGCGAAATCAGGTCGGCAGCCGCCTTGATAATGGTTTCGTGGATGTCGTCGGTACGGATACCGTTGTAAAACTGAATATGTGATTTGAGCTCGACTTGCGATACGGAGACGTTTTGTAAGCCTTCCGCCGCCCAAGTAACAACGCGGTGGATTTTGTCTAAATTGATATCTTCCAAGCGTCCGTCGCGTTTGGTTACTTTAATATTCGTTGCTGCATTCATTATTCAGTCTTCCCATTAAAAAAACACAAGATACGGTATGTGATTGCTTTGAATGGCACAATATAATGTATTTTTCTTTGTTTAACTAGACTTGACAATGTGCTTTTTTCGGGGTGTGGATTAGGGGATGGGAGGCTTAAACTAGATTTTATGTGGCTTTGTGGCGATTTGGCATTATTTTGAGTTTGCATCACATTTGGCCAGACATTGGCTAGAGGCTTATGAAATAAAGAGATTTATATTCAGGTTTCGTCTAAATGGAAGGTGTGTTAAATTTTGCAAAGCAAGTAGTATGATGTAGTAATTAACCACATTTTTGTCATGTAAAAAATGGGCGTTTTGCCGGAGCCCTGGCGAAACATATAATGGAAAAACTATTTAGGAGGCGAATCATGTTAATGTTGAAAAATTTAGGTTCTGCACTGGCGGCGGTTGCCGTATTGAGCTTGGGTACTTATTCTGCCGAAGCGGCGGCCAAACCGCATGGCCATCATGTGAGCAAACACCAGCAGGTGAAGAAATACAAATTGCATCCTGCTTGCAAGAGATACCTTGAGCGCCGTGCCGCTTGGTATCGTTACAAAGGCAATAAGGCCGAGTTGAGGGAAAACCGAAAAGCGGCAAAAGCGTTCCGCAGTTTACCTTATGCCGAGCAAAAAATTCAATGCCAAGCTGCTTATCAGGCATTTGATGATTTTGATCACGGTAAATTCCGCCGCCGTTAATCATCTGATTTAAACAAAGGCCGTCTGAAACATTCAGACGGCCTTTGATATTTATTTCTCAACAATGATTTTGTTTTCGGCTTGAGGCTCGTATTGGGTGGATTCATCACCGTAATACAACACGCCCAGCTTGATGGGGATGCGGCCTTGCGATTTGCGGTGGGCATTGGAATCGCGCAGTGAGTAGGCGCAACCGCAGTATTCTTGTTGGTAGAAATGCTCGCGCTTGCTGATTTCAATCATGCGTGCGCTGCCGCCGCCTTTGCGCCAGTTAAAATCCCAATAAACCAAGTCATCGTACGGTTCGGCGGCGCGATGGCCGCAGCCGTTGATCTGTTTCATGTCTTTCCAGCGTGAAATGCCCAGTGAGCTGGTGAAGACATGGAAGCCATTTTCATGGGCGTATTGGGCCGCTTTTTCAAAACGCATGTCGAAACACATGGTGCAGCGGATACCGCGTTCGGGTTCGAATTCCATGCCTTTGGCTTTGGCGAACCATTCTTTACGGTCGTTTTCGTAGTCGTCGTCTTTATCGACAAAGGGGATGCCGAATTTGTCCGCAAAGCGCATATTTTCTTCTTTGCGCAACATATATTCTTTGTGCGGATGGATATTGGGGTTGTAAAAATAAATGGTGTAGTCGATACCGCTGGCAAGCATGGCTTCCATCACTTCGCCGGAACATGGGGCGCAGCAGGAATGCAGTAGGACTTTTTTATGGCCTCCCGGTGGAACGAGGACAGGGCGGTCAATATCGGTAACGATGGGAGTGTTTAATTCGGTCATGGTTGGATTCTATTTATTGTTAAGTGTTTCAGACGGCCTTGGGTATTGAGGCCGTCTGAAATATAAGATGAAGCAGATATTTTAACAGAGCTGCACTTTATGGAACAGTTTGCTACTGCTTTTTCTTTTCGTTCAATGGCTTGAACTCTTGCGCATCCGGAGGCGGGGCTGCGAAGATGGTATCTGGATTGGGGTGTGCCGCAAATTCTGTCAGCAGGTTGCGATAGTCCGGCGACTGCTTCATCAGTTCAGCGGCGGCGGTGCGCAGATTGTCCACGTCTTCCGGCGGTAGATAGAAACTGGTCGGAATATTCAATACCTTGTCCCTCAGCTGGGATGGCGGAAGGTCTTTGAGATTCAGGCTGACGAAAGAGAAATAGATGTCTTCGTTCTGCTTGTCTTTGTTCCATTGGTCGACAAAAGCCCTGAAGCGGCGCAAAGACTCTTGCGAATGTTGGTCGATCGGGATATTCACGATGGCGGAAACGACATCGCGGAAACCGGGTACGGCCGCGCTTTTATTCAAATCGCTGCTGACTTCGTTTTGGGCATTGACGTTGATGACGACAATATGGCGGATTTTGTTTTGTTTGATTTTATGCGTCAGGAGTTTTTCCGGATACATTTCCGTCATGTCCAAAAGGCTGCGCATACCCAGATTGTCGGTCAAGCCGCCGTCGATAAGGTGGATGTAGGGACGGTTTTTACTGTCGCTGTATTTTTGGAAACGCTCGAAAAATTCTTTTCGGGTTTGCAGCTGTTTTTTACTTGCTTCGCTGTCGGAAACAAGTTGCAGCGGCGGCGTGTATTGGCAATGGCCGCCGTTGTTATTGAGCGTAATCGGTGCAAACACCATAGGCACGGAGCTTGAAGCGGCGACGGCACGGGCAAGTCGCAAGTCGCCCAAGTCGATACACATCGTGTCGAAATATTCCTGCGTGAAATTGAAACGCTCGCCTATGCCCATATCGGTGGCGGAAATGATGGCAAACGGGCCTTTGGCATTTTTTTCCAAATCACGGAAAGTGGTTTTGCCAAAAAGGTAGTTTTCAAACTGCTCCTGCAACAGATCGCCGCGTCCGTATTCAGGCGAGGCCAGTCGGGGCAGATTGGACATGGAAAACGCTTGTTTGACGACTTGGCGTTGGAAGTTTTGATGTAGGAAACGTTTATAAAACAAGGGAATGGTTTCTTCGCCCTTGAGTGCAAAGTACGCCGCCAAAACGGAACCGCCGGATACGCCGACCACCACATCGACATTCGACATCAAAGACTGTTTTTTACCGCCGATGGTAATCTGTTGCTTATGAAGCTGCTCCAACACGCCATAACCCAAGGCTGCCGCGCGCGTACCGCCACCTGAGAACATCAACACAATAAGCGTATCGTCTTCGTCGTTGTGCTGAAGCCGGCTGGTCTCAAAACGATAGCCGCGTTGTAGGTCGACCGTATCAATACCGGCAACAGGCTGATATTTCACCAGCGAGCAGGCGGACAATAGGGCTGCGGAGAGCAGGGAAAGGGCGGATTTAAAAGGGAATTTCGGCATAAACATAGGAAAGTCGGTTGTTCATTCAAAACGGATTATAAAGGTTTTCAGACGGCCTTTATAGAAGGCGGACTTTCAGACGGCCTTTTTGCGTCGATTTTCCGTTATAATCGACACAATCTTTATCTTTCTAAACCCTTATGGCGCAACCAAACCGCATCAACCACGAACCTATCTTTCTGCTTGCTTCCGCCCCGTGGCGCGAGAGCAGCTTGTGGGTGGAGGCTTTCAGCCGCCGTTATGGGCGGGTGGCTTTGTTGGCCAGAAGCGCGCGTAAACGGCAGAGCGAATTGCGCGGCGTGTTGGTGCCGTTTGTACCGGTGAGCGCGTCTTGGTATGGCTCGCAAGAGTTGAAGACCCTGCATCGCGCCGAATGGATAGGCGGTTGGCCGCAGCCGCAGGGTAGGGCTTTGTTCAGCGGATTGTATGTGAACGAGTTGATGCTGAAGTTGACTGTCCGCGAAGACCCGTTGCCCGAGCTTTATGATGTTTTGGCGGAAACCATGAAAACCATCTGCTGCGAGGCCAACCATATTGCCGCTTTGCGCCGTTTTGAATGGTCGCTGCTGACACGCTTGGGCTTTGCCCCCGATTTGTTCCATGATGGCAATGGCAATGAAATCAATGGCGAAGAAACTTATTGGCTCACACCGGAAGAGGCTGTGGTGCCTTTGGCAGAGGCCGACCGTTTCCATACGCTCAATAAGGGCGTTGCCGTATTGGGCACGACTTTAATAGATTTGAGGGAAGGTAGTTTCGTTCATCAGGAAAGTCTGGGGCAGGCTTTGAAAGTAACGCGGCTTTTGATTGACAACCTTCTACCCGAGGGCATCAAATCAAGACAGGTTTTGCAGCAGTTGCAGCAGTTTGGTTTGGGCAGTTGAATTTTTTCAGACGGCCTTTGATAGGTAATGACTCAGGCCGTCTGAAACCTTAAAGAAAGGACATTATTATGTTATTAGGCGTAAACATCGACCATATTGCCACCGTCCGCAATGTGCGCGGTACGATTTATCCCAGCCCTGTCGAAGCGGCACTGATTGCGGAAACCCACGGCGCAGATTTGATTACCATGCACTTGCGTGAAGACCGCCGCCATATTAAAGATGCGGATGTGTTCGCCGTTAAAAACGCCATCCGCACGCGCCTGAATTTGGAAATGGCGCTGACGGAAGAAATGCTGGAAAACGCGCTCAACGTCATGCCTGAAGATGTGTGCCTCGTGCCTGAAAAACGTCAGGAAGTGACCACTGAAGGCGGTTTGGACGTATTGGCGCAACAGGATAAAGTGGCAGAGTTTACTAAAATCCTGACCGACGCAGGCATCCGCGTGTCCTTGTTTATCGATGCCGACAACGCGCAAATCCAAGCCGCTTATGATGTCGGTGCGCCCGTTATCGAGTTGCACACCGGTGCATATGCCGATGCGCACAGCCATGCCGAGCAAATGAAACAATTCGAGCGGATTCAAAACGGCGCGCATTACGCCAGCGATTTGGGTTTGGTCGTCAACGCCGGACACGGCCTGACCATTCACAACGTTACGCCGATCGCTCAAATTCTCGCCATCCGCGAACTGAACATCGGCCATTCGCTGATTTCCCAAGCACTCTTCCTCGGCCTGCCTGAAGCTGTCCGCCAAATGAAGGAAGTCATGTTCAGAGCCAGAATGCTGCCTTAACGGCATCAGCCATACCGGCTAAGGCAATTGGCTTTGGCCGGTATCCACACTTTCAGACGGCCTGACTATTTAAACAAGGAGCAGACCCATGATTTACGGAATTGGTACAGACATTGTTTCCCTCAAACGCATTATCCGCCTGAACAAAAAATTCGGACTGGCATTTGCGCAACGCATTCTCAGCCCGGAAGAGCTGTTGGAGTTTCCACAGGCAGGCAAACCGGTCAACTATCTTGCCAAACGCTTTGCTGCCAAAGAGGCTTTTGCCAAAGCCGTCGGTACAGGCATACGCGGCGTGGTGTCTTTCCGCAATATCGGTGTCGGACATGACGCATTGGGCAAACCTGAATTATTTTTTGCACCGGCTTTGACTAAATGGCTGGAAGAACAGGGTATCCGAAGCTGCCATCTCAGTATGAGCGATGAAGAGGATACCGTCATGGCTTTTGTCATTGCGGAAAAATAAGGCTGGATTTAAGTAGTTTGAAATAGAAAATCCTTTTCAGACGGCCTGAAGGGTTAGGTATTTGTTGAAGGTCGGGCGTATAGGCCCGACATCGTTTTTGTACGTATAAATTGGCAGGTGTCACTGCCTACCGCATATAAGAATAATCTCATGATGACTGAAGACACACGTCCATTGGTGCAGGTGGTTGCCGGAATTTTGCTCGACCAAAACGGCCGCTACCTGCTCAGTTCCCGCCCTGAGGGCAAACCGTATGCCGGTTATTGGGAATTTGCCGGAGGCAAGGTTGAGGTAGGCGAAAGCGATTTTCAAGCCTTGCAACGCGAGTTTGAAGAAGAACTCGGCATCCGTATCCTTGTCGCTACGCCGTGGCTGACCAAAGTCCATTCCTACGAACACGCACATGTACGCCTGCATTTTTTATGGGTAGAAGCCGACCAATGGACAGGCGAAATCCAATCGAGGGAAGGGCAGAAATGGGCATGGCAAAAGGCAGGGGATTTTACCGTTGCGCCGATGTTGCCTGCCAATAGCGCATTGTTACGCTCCCTATCTATTCCGCGCCAGCTTCAAGGCCGTCTGAAAAGCGGCTTGAGCGGTCAAAACAGCATGGGCGAATATTATGTTGCGCCGTATCTGTCGGCTCAGCATCAAACCGCCTCTGCCGTATTGCTGGATTTTGCCGATTGGCAACAAGGCAAGCCGATAGAAGCGTCCAGCGTGTGGCCAGTCATTGAAAACGCCGAACAATGGTTGCAGGCACAAAATGCTGATGCTGTCGTTTGGAAAGTGGCGAATGAAGCGGCAGCCAAGCAAGTTGTCGATATTTTGGCGCAAGGCGTAGCTATACCGCTGATTGTGGCAGCTCCGGAAAGTATGGTTTCCATTTATCACGACCAGTGGCAGAGCATGGGTGCGCATGCCGTTTTGACCGATAATGACATTGAGGCCGTCTGAAATGAGTAAAAATCAAAAACTACTGATTGCCGCTGTTTTACTGATTGTGTTTGCGGCGGCCAAACTGCTGCTCCTGGATTGGTGGCAACGGCAACAGTCAAAAGCGAATGTAGTCGAATGTAGTCTGACACAAGGCTGCGTCCTGCCTGACGGTTCAAAAGTACGAGCGACCTCCATCAATACACACGAGCCTTTTGATATTGTGGTTGAGAATGTGCCGAAGAATACGGGCGCGGTCAGTATCAGTTTCAGTATGAAAAACATGGACATGGGCTTCAATCGTTACAACCTGACGCAACAATCGCCGCAAAGTTGGCAGGCTGCGCAAATCCGCTTGCCGTTTTGCGTCGAAGGCCGCCATGATTACACTGCCGACATTACCATTGGCAAACAGACTTTTCAGACGGCATTTAGTGCAGAGTAGTCATCATGCAAAGGCCGTCTGAAAATTTAAAGGCAAAAATTTTAATTTTTTCAGACGGCGTATTTAAAAGTTCCTTATAAATGAATCAATTATAAATTATTTTTAGATGGATTGTTTACAATCATTCTGACTATCAGTCAAAAGTACAAAACGGACAGAAGCTAGGCCACATAAGGATTTGATGTGGTACAACCTGTCCGTTTTTTACATTTGTTGCAAAAAAATCGTTTATTAATAACTGAATTTTTTATAATTTTTTTGAAAAAAGTGTTTGACAAGACCGGTTTTATTTTTTAAATTTGTTTCCATAAATAAAAACTACATCGCACTACAAAGGAACATCATCATGAATCTGTATCAAACCACTCTCTCTTGTTATAGATTTTCTCCCATCTCTGCCGCTCCCGTCGCCGCCAGCTTATTGGCAGTCCCGACGGTCTGAAGGCTCTCAACCCGAATCCAGTTTCCGCATTCCTACAAACTTTTCGGGTTTTAATATATCTGTATCCCCAACAGCATTCATATACTGATTAATAAAAATTAAAAAACGTACGCCTCCGCTTCAGCCTTATTGTATTTATTGGTTTTGATAACTATTTGTATTTATTGATTTTAAATTTTTGGATGGTTGATGATCGACATTTTACAGGCCGTCTGAAAACAGTTTTTTAGAACGATTGTTTCTTTTTAAACGGTTCGTTTCAAGTTGTGAAAAAACCGAGCTGTCCGATTAATACTGATAAAAAGTCTATAAAGGAGAAATATGATGAGTCAACACTCTGCTGGAGCACGTTTCCGCCAAGCTGTGAAAGAATCGAATCCTCTTGCCGTGGTCGGTTGCGTCAATGCTTACTTTGCACGATTGGCCACTCAAAGCGGTTTCAAAGCAATCTATCTGTCTGGCGGCGGCGTAGCAGCCTGCTCTTGCGGTATCCCTGATTTGGGCATTACCACAATGGAAGATGTGCTGATTGACGCGCGACGCATTACGGACAACGTAGATACGCCTTTGCTGGTGGACATTGATGTAGGTTGGGGCGGTGCTTTCAATATTGCCCGTACCATTCGCAACTTTGAACGCGCTGATGTTGCAGCGGTTCACATCGAAGATCAGGTAGCGCAAAAACGCTGCGGCCACCGTCCGAACAAAGCCATCGTTTCTAAAGATGAAATGGTCGACCGTATCAAAGCTGCCGTAGATGCCCGCGTTGATGAGAACTTTGTGATTATGGCGCGTACCGATGCGTTGGCGGTAGAAGGTTTGGATGCCGCTATCGAACGCGCCCAGGCTTGTGTCGAAGCCGGTGCGGACATGATTTTCCCTGAAGCCATGACCGATTTGAAAATGTACCGCCAATTTGCAGATGCCGTAAAAGTGCCTGTATTGGCCAACATTACCGAGTTCGGCTCTACACCACTTTATACCCAAAGCGAGCTGGCTGAAAACGGCGTGTCGCTGGTGCTGTATCCGCTGTCATCGTTCCGCGCAGCAAGCAAAGCCGCTCTGAATGTTTATGAAGCGATTATGCGCGATGGCACTCAAGCCGCAGTGGTTGACACTATGCAAACTCGTGCCGAGCTGTACGAGCATCTGAACTATCATGCCTTCGAGCAAAAACTAGATAAATTGTTTCAAAAATAAGTAACCGCTTTCAGACGGCCTTTCAACAAATCCGCATCGGTCGTCTGAAAAAATAAAACCCATAAAATACAAAGGAGAAATACCATGACTGAAACTACTCAAACCCCGACTTTCAAACCTAAAAAATCCGTTGCGCTTTCTGGTGTTGCGGCCGGCAATACTGAATTGTGTACCGTTGGCCGTACCGGCAACGATTTGAGCTATCGCGGTTACGACATTCTGGACTTGGCACAAAAATGCGAGTTTGAAGAAGTCGCCTACCTGCTGATTCACGGCCATCTGCCCAACAAATTTGAGCTGGCCGCTTATAAAACCAAGCTCAAATCCATGCGCGGCCTGCCTATCCGTGTAATCAAAGTTTTGGAAAGTCTGCCTGCACATACCCATCCGATGGACGTGATGCGTACCGGCGTATCCATGCTGGGCTGCGTTCATCCTGAACGTGAAAGCCATCCGGAAAGCGAAGCGCGTGACATCGCCGACAAACTGATCGCCAGCCTCGGCAGCATCCTGCTGTACTGGTATCAATATTCGCACAACGGCAAACGCATTGAAGTTGAAAGCGACGAAGAGACCATCGGCGGTCATTTCCTGCACCTGTTGCACGGCAAACGCCCAAGCGAATCACACATCAAAGCCATGCACGTTTCACTGATTCTGTATGCAGAACACGAGTTCAACGCTTCTACCTTTACCGCCCGCGTGATTGCCGGTACAGGCTCTGATATGTACTCCTGCATTACCGGTGCAATCGGTGCGTTGAAAGGTCCGAAACACGGCGGTGCGAACGAAGTGGCTTACGATATTCAAAAACGCTACCGCAATGCCGACGAAGCCGAAGCCGACATCCGCGAACGCATCGGCCGCAAAGAAATCGTGATCGGTTTCGGTCATCCGGTGTACACCATTTCCGACCCTCGCAACGTTGTCATTAAAGAAGTGGCACGCGGTTTGAGCAAAGAAACCGGCGATATGCGCCTCTTTGACATTGCCGAACGCTTGGAAAGCGTGATGTGGGAAGAGAAAAAAATGTTCCCGAATCTGGACTGGTTCTCTGCCGTTTCCTACCAAAAATTGGGCGTACCGACCGCTATGTTCACACCGTTGTTCGTGATTTCCCGTACAACCGGTTGGAGCGCACACGTTCTCGAGCAACGCAAAGACGGCAAAATCATCCGTCCGAGCGCAAACTACACAGGCCCTGAAGATTTGGCATTCGTGGAGATTGAAAACCGCTAATATGCGTAACAGCAGGGTGGGCCGCCTGCCCGCCCCATCTCGAAATGCCGTTTGAAAACAATGAATAAATGATGTTTTCGTTTTTCGACGGCCTAGTGCAGTATGCGAGAGAGAGAGCCGGCCGTTTGGAAAACATGCTGCTCTGCTGTCGTCATTCCCATACAGGCAGAAATTCAAAAGGTGAAATGTTCTGCTGTAAAGAGTACTGAAAGATTTAAGTTTGGATTTCCGTCCATACGGGAATGATGGTAGCGGAGCAGCAATTTTTTTTCATACCGCGAATAGATTTCAGACAACAAGCAATAAAACAGAATTTATGGTTTCAGACGGCCTGAAGGTCCGAATCAACAGGCCGTCTGAAACCTCAAACCAAAAAAATAATAGATTTAGGAGAACCGACATGACTGCCAACCAACGCTACCGCAAAGCTTTGCCCGGTACGGATTTGGAATATTATGACGCGCGTCAGGCGTGTGAAGACATCAAACCAGGCTCTTACGACAAGTTGCCTTACACAAGCCGTATCTTGGCTGAGAACTTGGTCAACCGTGCAGACAAAGTCGACCTGCCTACGCTGCAAAGCTGGCTGGGCCAGCTGATTGAGGGAAAACAGGAAATCGACTTCCCTTGGTATCCGGCACGCGTGGTGTGCCACGATATTCTGGGTCAGACAGCGTTGGTAGATTTGGCAGGCCTGCGCGATGCGATTGCAGAAAAAGGCGGCGATCCTTCCAAAGTCAATCCTGTGGTGCAAACCCAGCTCATCGTCGACCACTCTCTGGCCGTTGAATGCGGTGGTTACGATCCTGATGCCTTCCGCAAAAACCGCGAAATCGAAGACAGACGCAACGAAGACCGTTTCCACTTCATCAACTGGACAAAAACCGCATTTGAAAATGTGGACGTGATTCCGGCGGGCAACGGCATCATGCACCAAATCAATCTGGAAAAAATGTCGCCCGTCGTCCAAGTCAAAAACGGCGTGGCGTTTTCCGATACCTGCGTCGGGACGGACTCGCATACGCCGCATGTTGACGCACTGGGCGTGATTTCCGTGGGCGTGGGTGGTTTGGAAGCGGAAACCGTGATGCTGGGGCGCGCGTCCATGATGCGTCTGCCCGATATTGTCGGCGTGGAGCTGACGGGCAAACGCCAGCCGGGCATTACCGCGACGGATATTGTGTTGGCGCTGACCGAGTTTCTGCGCAAAGAACGCGTGGTCGGGGCGTTTGTCGAATTTTTCGGCGAGGGCGCAAGAAGCCTGTCCATCGGCGACCGCGCGACCATTTCCAACATGACGCCGGAGTTCGGCGCGACTGCCGCTATGTTCGCCATCGACGAGCAAACCATTGGTTATTTGAAACTGACCGGACGCGACGACGCGCAGGTGAAATTGGTGGAAACCTACGCCAAAACCGCCGGACTGTGGGCGGACGACCTGAAAACCGCCGTTTATCCGCGCTTGTTGAAATTTGATTTGAGCAGCGTAACGCGCAATATGGCAGGCCCGAGCAACCCGCACGCGCGTTTTGCCACCGTCGATTTGGCAGCGAAAGGGCTGGCGAAGCCCTACGAAGAGCCTTCAGACGGCCTCATGCCCGACGGCGCGGTCATCATCGCCGCGATTACCAGTTGCACCAACACTTCCAACCCGCGCAACGTCGTTGCCGCCGCACTCTTGGCGCGCAATGCCAACCGCTTCGGGCTGAAACGCAAACCGTGGGTTAAAACCTCGTTCGCCCCCGGCTCGAAAGTGGCGGAAATCTATTTGAAAGAAGCGGGGCTGTTGCCCGAAATGGAAAAACTCGGCTTCGGCATCGTCGCCTTCGCCTGCACCACCTGCAACGGCATGAGCGGCGCGCTCGACCCGAAAATCCAGCAGGAAATCATAGACCGCGATTTGTACGCCACTGCCGTACTGTCGGGCAACCGCAACTTCGACGGCCGCATCCACCCGTATGCGAAACAGGCTTTCCTCGCTTCGCCCCCGCTGGTGGTGGCCTACGCCGTCGCGGGCAGCATCCGTTTCGATATTGAAAACGACGTACTCGGCGTTTCAGACGACGGCAAGGAAATCCGCCTGAAAGACATCTGGCCGACCGACGAAGAAATCGATGCCGTCGTTGCCAAATATGTGAAACCGCAGCAGTTCCGCGACGTGTATGTACCGATGTTCGACACCGGCAAAGCGCAAAAAGCCCCAAGTCCGCTGTACGACTGGCGTCCGATGTCCACCTACATCCGCCGTCCGCCCTATTGGGAAGGTGCGCTGGCGGGCGAACGCAGCCTGACGGGAATGCGCCCCTTGGCGATTCTGCCCGACAACATCACCACCGACCACATTTCGCCGTCCAACGCGATTCTGGCGGCGAGTGCGGCAGGCGAATATCTGGCGAAAATGGGTTTGCCCGAAGAAGACTTCAACTCTTACGCAACCCACCGCGGCGACCACTTGACCGCCCAACGCGCAACCTTCGCCAATCCGAAACTGTTTAACGAAATGGTGAGAAACGAAGACGGCAGCGTACGCCAAGGTTCGCTGGCACGCGTTGAACCTGAAGGTCAAGTGATGCGTATGTGGGAAGCCATCGAAACCTATATGAACCGCAAACAGCCGCTCATCATTATTGCCGGTGCAGACTACGGTCAAGGCTCAAGCCGCGACTGGGCTGCAAAAGGCGTACGCCTCGCCGGCGTGGAAGCGATTGTTGCCGAAGGCTTCGAGCGTATCCACCGCACCAACTTGATCGGTATGGGCGTGTTGCCGCTGCAGTTCAAACCGGGTACCAACCGCCACACCCTGCAACTGGACGGTACGGAAACCTACGACGTTGTCGGCGAACGCACACCGCGCTGCGACCTGACCCTCGTGATTCACCGTAAAACCGGCGAAACTGTCGAAGTTCCGGTTACCTGCCGCCTCGATACTGCAGAAGAAGTATTGGTATATGAAGCCGGTGGCGTGTTGCAACGTTTCGCACAAGACTTTTTAGAAGGAAATGCAGCGTAAGGTAAATCGGGTATCGTCAAAATGCCCGGGCTACGCTCAAAAAGGTTTTCAGACGGCCTCGAATGTTTGAGGGGTCGTCTGAAAAAACCATACTAGAAATACAAAGGAGAACTCGAAATGCCGCAAATTAAAATTCCAGCCGTTTACTACCG
>NZ_JBQCTZ010000076.1:0-16521 GCF_051963715.1 Neisseria sp. P0001.S005
ACGATTTTGACCAGCGCAGGGTCGATGATGAAACGGCCTTGGTGATACAGTATTTGGCTGTCGGAATAGGCGTTGTCTACCTTGATGTCGACAGAGTTCTGACCCATGCCGCGCAAGGTCATGTGTTGGGATGTGCCGTTACCGCCGCCGAAATCGATGGCAGGTTCTTCTTTTAACAATTCGCGCAAATCGGTTGATGTGCTTTCGTCTTTTTGACGAAGGGTGACGATATTGGTTTTGATTTTGCTGCCTTGGCGGTCACCTTTAACGGTAACGGTATCAAGCACAACATTGTCTTTGGCTTCATTTTCTGCGTGTGCAAAACCGGCCGCCAGTGTCAGTGACAGCAGGCTCAGTCGGAACAGGGGCGTATTCATTGAGAAATGTCCTTAATAAAATGACAGTAATAAAAAAATAAAAGCAAATAAAGAGAAATTATCTTTAAAATATGCAATTAAGAATAATCATCATTTATAATAATGCATTGAAAAGAAATAGTTGTAAAGAGTTGTGTTGCATTTGTAAAGGAATTGTGTTGTTTTTAAACGAATTTTGCAGTTTGTATGTCAGGCCGTCTGAAAAATAAGTGATCGGGCATTTTTGCGTATGAAAATATTTGGAAAGACTGCATAGAATTTTTTACTTTTTCCCTTGAATTTGTCGCAAACAACCCAAATCTACCCGCCATTACGGCAGGCTTTCCATAAGCGTGTCGCTATTTCCAAGCAAACCGTGTCTGTCATGTCCGACAGACAATTGTTTTCAATCTATTTATTTATCGGAGCATTAAGACATGACCATCCGCCCTTTACACGACCGCGTAGTCGTCAAACGCTTAGAAGCTGAAGAAAAAACCGCCTCCGGCATCGTTTTGCCGGGTGCGGCTGCTGAAAAACCCGACATGGGCGAAGTAATCGCCGTGGGTGCGGGCAAAATTGGTAAAGACGGCGCGCGCCGTCCGCTGGATGTCAAAGTCGGCGACAAAGTGATCTTCGGCAAATACAGCGGCCAAACTGTAAAAGCCGACGGCGAAGAGCTGTTGGTAATGCGTGAAGAAGACATCTTCGGTATCGTTGAATAATTGTTGAATTAAGTTTCAGAACCAAAGGCCGTCTGAATCAAACATGAAGTTTTCAGACGGCCTCGAACAGATTTTTAATATTGATTTGGAGAATTTAAATGGCAGCAAAAGACGTACAATTCGGCAATGAAGTTCGCCAAAAAATGGTAAACGGCGTCAATGTATTGGCAAACGCCGTACGCGTAACTCTGGGCCCTAAAGGCCGCAACGTGGTACTCGACCGCGCTTTCGGCGGCCCGCACATCACTAAAGACGGTGTGTCTGTTGCAAAAGAAATCGAATTGAAAGACAAGTTTGAAAACATGGGCGCGCAAATGGTGAAAGAAGTGGCGTCCAAAACCAACGACGTAGCCGGCGACGGTACCACTACTGCAACCGTATTGGCGCAATCCATCGTTGCCGAAGGCATGAAATACGTGACCGCCGGCATGAACCCGACCGACCTGAAACGCGGTATCGACAAAGCCGTTGCCGCTTTGGTTGACGAGCTGAAAAACATCGCCAAACCTTGCGACACTTCTAAAGAAATAGCCCAAGTCGGCTCTATCTCTGCCAACTCTGACGAACAAGTCGGCGCGATTATCGCCGAAGCGATGGAAAAAGTCGGCAAAGAAGGCGTGATTACCGTTGAAGACGGCAAATCTTTAGAAAACGAGCTGGACGTGGTTGAAGGTATGCAGTTCGACCGCGGCTACCTGTCTCCTTACTTCATCAATGACGCTGAAAAACAAATCGCTGCTTTGGACAATCCGTTTGTATTGTTGTTCGACAAAAAAATCAGCAACATTCGCGATTTGTTGCCTGTTTTGGAACAAGTGGCCAAAGCCAGCCGTCCGCTCTTGATTATCGCTGAAGACGTAGAAGGCGAAGCCTTGGCTACTTTGGTGGTGAACAACATCCGCGGTATTCTGAAAACCGTTGCCGTGAAAGCCCCGGGCTTCGGCGACCGCCGCAAAGCCATGTTACAAGACATCGCTATCCTGACCGGCGGCGTGGTGATTTCCGAAGAAGTCGGCCTGTCTCTGGAAAAAGCGACTCTGGACGACCTGGGTCAAGCCAAACGCATCGAAATCGGTAAAGAAAACACCACCATCATCGACGGCTTCGGCGACGCTGCCCAAATCGAAGCGCGTGTTGCCGAAATCCGCCAACAAATCGAAACCGCGACCAGCGAATACGACAAAGAAAAACTGCAAGAGCGCGTGGCTAAACTGGCCGGCGGCGTGGCAGTGATCAAAGTCGGTGCCGCTACCGAAGTCGAAATGAAAGAGAAAAAAGACCGCGTGGAAGACGCGCTGCACGCTACCCGTGCAGCCGTTGAAGAAGGCGTGGTTGCAGGTGGCGGCGTAGCCTTGTTGCGTGCCCGTGCTGCTTTGGAAAACCTGCACACCGGCAATGCCGACCAAGACGCAGGCGTACAAATCGTATTGCGCGCCGTTGAGTCTCCTCTGCGTCAAATTGTTGCCAACGCAGGCGGCGAACCTAGCGTGGTGGTGAACAAAGTGTTGGAAGGCAAAGGCAACTACGGTTACAACGCAGGCTCCGGCGAATACGGCGACATGATCGAAATGGGCGTACTCGACCCTGCTAAAGTAACCCGTTCTGCGCTGCAACACGCCGCATCCATCGCCGGCCTGATGCTGACCACAGACTGTATGATCGCTGAAATCCCTGAAGAAAAACCTGCTATGCCTGATATGGGCGGCATGGGTGGTATGGGCGGCATGATGTAAGGCCATCTGAAACCTGTCAGATAAAAAGCAAAACCGCACGGTAATCAGCCGTGCGGTTTTTATTTGCCAGTGGGAAGCGTGAGAGGGTGCATGAGGAGTTGTAGAGAAAGGGTAGCCAGTTCCATTGAATCAGAAGCAATCAAATAAACTTCATCATCAAAAAAGGCCGTCTGAAACTTTATTTTGCGTTTCAGACGGCCTGCTTAATGATCTAAACCGTTACTTTTTGCTCGAACGGCTGTATCGGACAGCTTGAGACAAGATTTCTTCAATTTCTATCCACATAATGCCTCCTTACAGTAAACCAGGTTGACCTAAAGCCGGATCGTTGGCTCGTGCCGCTTGAGCATCTTCGACAGTCAGTCCAAGGGCTTTGGCTACGCCTTCGCCGTATGCCGGATCGCAACGGTAGCAGTTGCGGATATGGCGGTATTTGATGAAGTCTGGTGCATCGCCCATGGCTGCGGCGGTGTTGTTGAACAAAGCCTGTTTTTGTGCGTCGTTCATCAGGTTAAACAAGGCGCGCGGTTGGCTGAAATAGTCGTCATCGTCTTGGCGGTAGTCCCAGTGCGCCGCGTCGCCGTTGATTTTCAAAGGGGGCTCGGCGAAGTCGGGTTGTTGTTGCCATTGGCCGAAACTGTTGGGTTCGTAGTGCGGCAGGCTGCCGTAGTTGCCGTCGGCACGGCCTTGTCCGTCACGTTGGTTGCTGTGAACAGGGCAACGCGGGCGGTTGACGGGAATTTGGCGGAAGTTTACGCCCAAGCGGTAGCGCTGCGCATCGGCGTAATTGAACAGACGGGCTTGCAGCATTTTGTCGGGGCTGGCGCCGATACCGGGAACGAGGTTGCTCGGTGCGAAGGCGGATTGTTCCACATCGGCGAAGAAGTTTTCGGGATTGCGGTTCAACTCGAATTCGCCCACTTCAATCAGCGGATAGTCTTTTTTCGGCCAAACTTTGGTCAGATCGAAGGGATGATACGGCACTTTTTCCGCATCGGCTTCAGGCATGACTTGGATGTACATCGTCCATTTCGGAAACTCGCCGCGCTCGATGGCTTCGTACAGGTCGCGCTGATGGCTTTCGCGGTCGTCGGCGATGATTTTTGCGGCTTCTTCGTTGGTTAGGTTTTTAATACCTTGCTGGCTGCGGAAATGGAATTTCACCCAAAAACGCTCGCCCGCTTCGTTCCAGAAGCTGTATGTATGCGAACCGAAGCCGTGCATATGGCGGTAGCTGGCGGGGATGCCGCGGTCGCTCATGACGATGGTGACTTGGTGTAGGGCTTCGGGCAGCAGCGTCCAGAAGTCCCAGTTGTTCGTGGCAGAGCGCATATTGGTGCGCGGGTCGCGTTTGACGGCTTTGTTCAGGTCGGGGAATTTACGCGGGTCGCGCAGGAAGAACACGGGCGTGTTGTTGCCGACCATATCCCAGTTGCCTTCTTCGGTATAAAACTTCAACGCAAAGCCGCGGATGTCGCGTTCCGCATCGGCAGCGCCGCGTTCGCCTGCCACGGTGGTGAAACGGGCGAACATTTCGGTTTGCTTGCCGACTTCGCTGAAGATTTTGGCGCGGGTGTATTTTGTGATGTCGTGTGTCACGGTAAACGTACCGAACGCGCCCGAACCTTTGGCGTGCATGCGGCGTTCGGGGATGACTTCGCGCACGAAGTCGGCAAGTTTTTCATTCAGCCATAAGTCCTGCGCCAGCAGTGGGCCGCGTGGGCCTGCGGTCAGGCTGTTTTGATTGTCGGCAACGGGCGCGCCGTTGTTCATGGTCAGGTGGGTAACAGGGCATTTGGAGGTAGTCATGATGGTTTCCTTTGTGAAATGGTCAGTAGTTTATAAAACGATTTGCCGAAAAGCATATTCGTAGCCGGTTTCTTGGCATTCATAAATTTCTTGTATCGACATTTGTTTTTCCTTTCACTTAAGCTATGAAAAGAACTATACAGAAAGGTTTTGACTATTGAAACTATGACTTCAATTTAATATTGTTATTATCAATTGAGATTTTATTTTTGTTAGATTTTTATTATCGAATAAACATGTTAAACAAAAAGGTCGTCTGAAACTGTTTTCAGACGACCTTTTTGTATCTCTGTTCGCATTAAAGCTTGCGCATCATCATCATGAAATATGCGCCGCCTATGAGCGTGGCCATCATTCCGGCGGGGACTTCGTAAGGGAACATTACCTGTCTGCCCAGCCAGTCGGCCGTCATCATAACCGATGCGCCGATGAGTGCGGCGGCAGCAAGTTGCTGTTTGGGCAGGCGTGCGCCGAGCATACGGGCCAGATGCGGCGCAAGCAGTCCGACGAAGCTCAAGGGGCCGATAAGCAGTGTGGATAAGGCGGTTAACGCTGCGCTTGAGACGATCAGCACCAGCTGTGCGAGGGAGACGTTGATGCCGACGGAGCGGGCGATTGTTGCGTTCAGGCTGAGCAGTCCGAGCCAGCGTTGCAGCGTGAGGATGATGAGGAGCGAGGCGGCGGCGAGGAGGCTGACGGTAAGGGCGGATTCGGGCGTTGCCTGATAGGTCGAACCTGACATCCACAATAAAAGCAGTTGTACGCGGAAATCGCCGGTTGCCATCCAAATGCGGATGGCGGCATCGGCGAGTGCGGCCAGCGCCATGCCGGTAAGCAGGATTTTTTCGGGAGTAAATCCGTTTTTGCGGTTGAACAGCATCAACAGCCCCAAGGATACGAGAGCGGAAACGATACCTGTCAGCCAAAACCAGCCACTGCCCGAGGTAATGCCGAACAGCATCACTACCGACATCGCGCCGAATGCCGTTCCAGAGCTGATGCCCAAGAGTTCGGGTCCCGCCATCGGGTTTTGCGTCAGCCTTTGCAGTATGACGCCGGTCAACGCGAGCATGGTGCCGGTGGCGGCGGCGAGCAGCACGCGCGGGTAGCGGAATACGAAATATTCCGGGTCTATGGTCAGGCGCAGGGTTTCGTCATAGCGTCCGACCGTAAACGCCAATACCGATACGGCGACGGCGATAAGCAGCAGAAAACGCAAGAGGCGCGGGACGTGCGGCGCGGCGGTTGAAATATCGGAGGTCGTCTGAAACGAAGGACGCGGAGGTGCTTTCGCCGTCAGCCACAACAAAAGCGGCGCGCCGACGAGGGCAGTTACAGCGCCGGCGGGCAGATCGGTGCCGCGGTAGTGTTTCAGCAGCATCAGGCCGTTGTCCGTCAGCATCAAAAGCAGTGCGCCGACGATGAAGGAATAAATCAGGCGCATGGACAGCGTGCGTACGCCCATTTGCCGCACCAGCGTCGCCGCCGCCAATCCGACAAAGCCCATCATGCCGACAAAGCCGACCACGCCCGCACTCAAAAATGCAGCAACCGCCAAAGACAGCAGACGGATTTTCTTCACCGGTATGCCTGCCGATTCCGCCTGCGTGTCGCCCAGGCTCATGATGTTTAACGGTTTGATTAAAAAGGCGGTAAGTATGGCGGCAACAGCAATCCGCCACAAAAGCCCCAACGTATCGCGCCAACTGTCCTGTACCAGGGAGCCGCTGCCCCACTGCATCACGCCGCGCGTCTCTTCGCTGAAAAACAGCATCACGATACCGGTGAGGGAACCCAGATACAGGCTGACCACCAAACCCGCCAGCACGACGCTGAGCGGTTGCAGGGCGCGCCGTGCCGACAGCCGCAATACCACACCCAAAGCCGCCGCTGCGCCGGCAAACGCCACGGCAGACGTGCCGTAGGCAAGGAAGGAAGGGGCGAACACGGTCGCCGCCACCAAAGCCGCCTGCGCGCCGCTGCTGACTGCCAGTGTACTGTCGGATGCGAGCGGATTGCGCATCAACTGCTGCATCAGCATGGTCGCCATCGCCGTACTGCCGCCCGCGAGCAGTGCCATCGCCATGCGGGGCAGGGTGTTGTTCTGCACCATCAGTGCATCCAAAGGCAGGCTGTCGGGACGGTCAAACAGCCGCAGCCACGGCAGCGTCCATTCCAGCTTCAATATCCAAAACGCCGTCAGCGCGCACGATATTGCCAATGCGGCGGCAAGGATAGGCAGGGGTCGTCTGAAAATCTTTACCATGCGGCTTCCTTTTGTGCGGACGGGTTTTCAGACGACATCGAACGCATCAGTTGCAAAGTGAAATGCTGCATGGACGGCAGTGCGCCGTAGCTCCACGACGGCTCGAAGATGCGGCGGTTTGCAGGGCGGCAGAACGGCAGGCGTTGCCAAAGCGCGCTTTTTTCGAGCGTTGCACGTGTATTTTGAGGATGCGGTTTGACGATGATTAGCAGCGTGTCCGGCGGCAGCTTTGCCAAATCTAAAAGCGTGATGTTTTCGAAACCCCATTCGTTGCTTTTGCCCGTCCAGGCATTGTTCAGCCCCAATTTGTCGAACACGACCTGAAACAGCGAAGTCTTGCCGTAAATCCGCAAATGCCGCCCGTCGGCAAACTGCACCACCGCAAACGGGCGGCCGCGATATGCCGAAAGCGCGGGTTTGGCGCGGGCAAACAGGTTTTCCGTACCGGTAATCAGCTTTTCGGCAGCGGCAGGGTCGCCGATGATTTTACCCAGCCTGCGCGTGGCTTCGACCGTGTGGGCATATTCGATGCCTTTTGCCGTGCCGAAATCCACTTCGCGTACCGGGGCGATTTTTTCAAACTGGGACTTGGCGGCGGCATACCAGGAAGATTGCACGAAAAAATCAGGCTTTATCTGATACAGCCGCTCCAAATTCGGCTGGAAGCGCAGCCCCGCTTCCTTGACGGCAGCGGGCAGCGGCGGATGGTTCACCCAGGTATCGTACACGCGGCGGTCGGCAACGCTGACGGGCGGATGCCCCATCGCCGTCAGTGTTTCAGCGACCGTCCAGTCCGAAGTCGCCACGCGCGGTTCGGCGGGTGCAGGCAGGGAAAACAGGAGGGCAGCGGTAAAAAACAGCCGTGCGGTAAGGCGGGGAATGTCGTCTGAAAAGCGGTGGGACATGAGCTTGGAAGGTCTTTCGGTTTTTGAATAAAGGGTCGTCTGAAACATATCGGATACAGGTATTCCACAATGATCTGCGATGTCATCCGGTTTGGATTCGGGCGGCGGATTTTATGGTCGGAACTTATGCGGCGGGACGGTTTGCCTGCGTCAAGGCAATGCCACGGGGCAGCCGTTTTCAGGATGGGCGATGATGTTCATATCGACGCTGTAAATGTCTTTCAACACTTCTGCGGTCATAATGTCGGCGGGTTTGCCCGTTTTTAATAGCCGTCCCTGTTTGAGCGCGACCAGTTCATCGCAATACTGCGCCGCCAGATTAATGTCGTGGATGACGATGATGACGCCCAAACCCAAATTGCGAGACAGCTTGCGCACCAGTGCCATCACGTCGATTTGGTGGGCGATGTCCAAAGCGGCAAGCGGTTCGTCCAGCAGCAAAAAGCGGCTTTGCTGCGCCAGGCACATCGCCAGCCAGACGCGCGAACGTTCGCCGCCCGACAGCGTATCGACGATTTGATCGGCAAATTTTTCCGTATGCGTCAGCCGCAACGCCTGTTCCACCGCCTGTCTGTCCGCATCGTTCGTGCGCCCTAAAAGCCCGCTCCAGGCATAACGCCCCATCATAACCAGCTCGCGCGCGGTCAGCGCGGTAGCGGCGGGCAGTTGCTGCGGAAGATAGGCGACTTCTTTGGCGTATGCGCGGGCGGAATAGGCGCGTATTTCTTTGTCGTTCAGCAATATCCTGCCGCCTGCGGGTTCATTCTGGCGGGTGAGCAGTTTCAACAGCGTGGACTTGCCCGAGCCGTTATGACCGATGAGGCCGTACACGCGGTTAGGGGAAAAGTTGACGCTGATGTCGTGCAGCAGCGAGCGGCCGGGTATGGCGAAGGTAGCGTTTTGGATTTGGAACACGTTTCAGACGACCTTTTAGTGGGTTTGACGTTATTCGGAGAAAGCGGCGGCGCAGCAAAATCTATTGCCCGTTGTCGGTGCCGATGCCGCAAAGGCGGAGTTTTACGGCGGTTGTCCGAAAGCGTAGGGCAAAGTCGGACGCCCCAGGCTCCAAGGTCGTCTGAAAACGTTTCAGACGACCTTTGGACCGTTGGAGGCCGTTTGCTGCCCGTCCCTTAAAAATCGACCGAAGCCGACAGGGTGAAGCTGCGCGGTGCGCCGGCGTTCAGGTAGCCGCTGTTAGGGTATCCGCCGACGGATGCCCAGTATTTCTTGTTGGCAACATTATCGAGGCGGGCGCGGAAGGTGGCTTCGTGCCTGCCGATTTGGGTGTGGTAGCGCGCGCCGATGTCGAAGCGCGTCCAGCCGCCGACTTTAAGCGTATTGGCCGCATCGGCGTAGGAAGAGCCGGTGTAAACCATGCGTCCGTCAAATACCAAACCCTGCACTTTCGGCACTTCCCATTCCAAGCCAATGTTGGCTTGGGTTTTAGCCGCGCCGATGGTGCGTTTGCCGTCAGTTAAAGATGAGCCGGTAGATTTCTGCTTGGCATCGAGCAGGGTAATGCCGCCCAAGAGCCTCACACCTTGTGCGACTTCCCCGTAAACGGTGATTTCCGCGCCCCGGTGGCGGTCTTTGCCTTCGGAGGTGAAGCGGGCGGTGTTGCCGCTTTCGGCAACGTAAAGCGAACGCGGTTTGTCGGTGTGGAACAGGGCCAATCCCGCGCCGAAGCCGTTGGCTTCAAATTTCGTGCCGATTTCTTTTTGTTTGGAAACATAGGGTTTGAGCGATTCGCCGGTATTGCTGACGGCGTAGACCCGGCCGTTGATGGAAGCAGTCGAGCCTGCAGTCGCGCCTTTTCCCAGGCTTTCGATGTAGTTGCCGTACACCGACCAATTCGGCGTGATGCGGTACACCGCGCCGGCGGCGGGACTGAGGCGCGATTTTTTGTAATTTTCGGTTTGCGCGCCTGTATTATAGGCGTAAGCCTTGTTATGTACCTGCTGCCAGCGCGCCCCGAGCATGAATTGCAGGCGTTTGTCCCAAAGGCTGAAGGTGTCACCCAAGGCGAAGCTGGTCAGGCGTGTTTTGCCGGTAACAGCAGGATTGCCCATGTCGTTGCCCGAATACAGCGGGTTGGCGGCTGCGGGTTGCGGATAGCGGGACGGGTTGTAGAGGTTGGTCGTATATTTGTTGCCCCAATCCATGATGTAAGCGTTTTTGCGCGAGGATTGGAACCGGTTGGCGGCGGCGGTCCATTCGTGCTCTACCGCGCCCGTATTGAATTTGCCGCGCAAACCGATTTCGCCCGTGTCGATTTTATCCTTACGCGCGTTGTCAAAGCGGTAAATCGATCCGTTGCCGTTGACATTGCCGACAGTCAGGTTTGCCAGAGAATTGTTTTCCTTGCTGCGGCGGAAGCCGTAGGCGGCGTAGGCAGTCAGGTTGTCGTTGAAATCGTATTCGCCGCGCATTGTGCCGAACCAGTCGCGCTCGTTGGAATACGTCCAAGGCTGCGCCCAGTTGGACGAGGCATCAGGCGCGGCCGGCACGGCGGTCAGGCCTGACAGGGTAACATTGGTACGCGTGGCTTTGAGCTTGTTGTCCTGCCAGCCCAAATCGGCGGACAGGCGGGCATTTTCATTGCGCCAGTCTAGGCCGACATTGACCAGGCTGAGTTTGGACTTTTCGTCGTCTATTGCGGTTTTGCCGTTATGGTGCGCCGCATTGACGCGCACGCCGAATTCCTGATTTTGTCCGAAACGGCGCGCCACGTCCGCCGCCAAACCACCGCGTTTTCCCGCACCGTAATTGGCAGTCAGCCGGTTCAATCCTTCATTGGACGCGCGTTTTGGCAATACGGATACCGTGCCGCCGATATTGTTGCCGCCCGGCGCCATGCCGTTTAAGAAGGCGGATGCGCCGCGCTGGACTTCCACACGTTCGAAAAGCTCGGTGGCGATGTATTGGCGCGGCAGGATGCCGTAAAGGCCGTTGTACATGGTATCGTCCGATTCGGCGGCAAAGCCGCGTATGAAATACGCTTCTTGAAAATTGCCGTAACCGCGCGCAACGCGGACGGTCGGGTCGTTTTGCAGTACATCGCCGACGCTGCGCGCATGTTTGTCCTGAATCAGCCTATTGGTGTAAGCAGTATTGGAGAACGGCGATTCTAGGTTTTTTTTATTGCCCAAAATACCCACGCGGCTGCCGCGCGCCACCTGTCCGCCTTTAAATGCAGGAATCAAACCGCCCTTGGATGCGTCCGCGCTGGCGGTTACGGTGATGGTTTCGAGTTCGGCGATTTCTCGGTCTTGGGGTTCGTCTGAGGCAAATGCCGCCGAAACGGCAAGGAGGGAGAGGCTGAGGATGCTGAGTCTGGAAGCGGGCTTAGTCATTTGTATTTTCTTTCAAAAGTCGATCGTAACGGTTAATTTTAAAAGAAAATTAATTTCATTTCAAAAAAAATAAATAAATGACAAAAGGTCGTCTGAAACTGTTTTCAGACGACCTTTTGACTGAATGGCTATCAACTTTACCGTTTACGCCGCATCGTACAAACCGCGCACCACCCTGCCGATGGCGGCGATGCCTTTTTCCAGTATTTCCGCGTCCTGCGCGATGCTCATGCGTATGCACTCGCGGGCGTGTAGGTAGAGTCCTGCGTGTCAATGCCGACGAAGAAATGTTCGCCCAGAATAACCAGCGTGCCTTCGGCTTTGAGCATTTCGTACAGAGTTTGCGACGAAACGGGCAGGTTTTCAAACCAGAGCCACAGGAAAATCGCGCCTTCGGGCTTGTGGATTTTCAGCGGATATGCGCCCAGCTCGCGCTTGAGCAGCGAGACGGCAGTTTGTGCCTGATTGCGGTAAAACGGCCGGATGACGTCGTCTGAAAGCTGTTTCAGACGACCGTCCCGCAACAGCGGCGTTGCAATGGCTGCGCCGAAGCGGGTAGGCGACAGGTTCACAATCGCGTTCAGACTGCTGACGGCTTTGACCACTTCCGGCGCGGCGACGATGATGCCGGTGCGCACGCCCGGTAAGCAGACTTTGGAAAGGCTGAAGCAGAGGATTGATGTTTTCGTGCCAGTTGAGCGTCACATCGCTGTAAATAATATTCGGGAACGGCATTCCGTAAGCGTTGTCGATAATCAGCGGAATCCCATGTTCCTGCGCCAAAGCGTCCAGCTGCGCTATTTCGCCGTCGGTCAGCACGTTGCCGGTCGGGTTGGTCGGACGCGAACAGCAAATCGCGCCGATTTTGCCTGCTTTGAGTTCGGGCAGGCTTTCCAGTGCGTCAAAGTCCACGCGGTATTTGAAGAAGCCTGCTTCGCCTTAAAAAAGGCCGTCTGAAACTTTATTTTGCGTTTCAGACGGCCTTATTTTTAGTCAAAACAAGGGATTATTTATCCAGTTTGGCTTTGCGTTCTTCCAACCAATGTTCCAAGTAGTGGATGCTGACACCACCTTTTTGGAAACCCGGATCGCTGAACAAGTCGCGGTGCAGCGGCGTATTGGTTTTGATGCCGGTAATCGCCAGCTCATCGAGGGCAACGCGCATTTTGGCCATGGCTTGGTCGCGGTCTTTACCGACGACACAGACTTTGCCGATCAGGCTGTCGTAGTAAGGAGGGATGCGGTAGCCTTGATAAATATGGCTGTCAATGCGGACGCCGAAGCCGCCGGGCAGGTGGCAGCTTTCAATCAGGCCCGGGCTTGGAATGAAGTTGTACGGGTCTTCGGCGTTGATACGGCACTCAAACGCATGGCCTTCAACTTGGATGTCTTCCTGTTTGTATTGCAAAGGCAGGCCGGATGCGATGCGCAATTGCTCTTGGACGATGTCCACGCCGGTGATGAGCTCGGTAACCGGATGCTCAACCTGAACGCGTGTGTTCATCTCGATAAAGAAGAATTCGCCGTCTTCGTACAGGAATTCAAACGTACCTGCGCCGCGATAACCGATGCGTTTGCAAGCGTCGGCACAGGCTTTGCCGATTTTGGCGCGTTCTTCTTCAGTGATGAACGGGGCCGGTGCTTCCTCAATGACTTTTTGGTGGCGGCGCTGCATGGAGCAGTCGCGCTCGGCGAGGTAGATGGCGTTGCCGTGTTCGTCGGCAATCACTTGGATTTCGACGTGGCGCGGACGTTGCAGATAGCGTTCCATGTAAACCATCGGGTTGCCGAATGCCGCGCCTGCTTCGGCTTTGGTCATTTCGACAGACTGGAGGAGGTCTTCTTTTTTCTCGACGACGCGCATACCGCGGCCGCCGCCGCCGCCGGAGGCTTTAATAATGACGGGATAACCGACTTTATCGGCGATTTTGAGGATTTCTTCGCCGTCGTCTGGCAATGCGCCATCAGAACCGGGAACGCAAGGTACGCCGGCTTCGATCATGGCGTGTTTGGCGGATACTTTGTCGCCCATCAGACGGATGGTGTCGGCTTTAGGGCCGATGAAGACAAAGCCGGATTGTTCGACTTGTTCGGCAAAATTGGCGTTTTCGGCGAGGAAGCCGTAACCTGGGTGGATGCCGTCGGCTTCGGTTACTTCGGCGGCAGCAATGATGGCCGGGATGTTGAGGTAGCTTTGTGCGGATGCGGCAGGGCCGATGCACACGGATTCGTCGGCAAGTTTGACGTGCAGGCTGTCTTTGTCGGCTTCGGAATGGACGGCGACGGTGGCGATGCCCATTTCACGGCAGGCACGCAGGACGCGCAGGGCGATTTCGCCCCGGTTGGCGATCAATACTTTTTTCAGCATGATAATCTTTCCGGATGGTTCAGACGGCCTATTGTCGGCCGCCTAATGCGTTGCGGATTTTTTGGTCGGTTTTGTATTGGCTCAAGGCATAAACCGACCACATGGCTGCCGGTATCCAGCCAACCAGCGTACATTGCAGAATCAGACAGATAATGCCTGCAAACGGACGGCCGATGGTGAAAAACTGAAGCCATGGCAAGAAAATAGCCAAAATCAGACGCATGGTTTGTCCTTAATGAACAGAAAAGGAATTTCAGACGGCCTTAAAGCTAAAGGCCGTCTGAAAAAGCGGATTATTCAATGATGAAGAGCGGCTCGCCGTATTCGACCGGAGTACCGTTTTCAACCAGAATTTCTTTAACGACACCGGATTTCTCGGCTTCGATTTCGTTCATCAGCTTCATGGCTTCGATGATGCACAAAGTATCGCCGGCTTTGACTTGTTGGCCGACTTCGACGAAAGCGGCGGCGTTCGGGCCGGGGGCGCGGTAGAACGTACCGACCATAGGCGATTTTTGCGCGTTGGACAAATCGCGAGCGGCAGGGGCGGCGGCCGGAGCGGCTGCAGCCGGAGCAGCTGCAGGGGCGGCAACCGGAGCGGCTGCGGCAGGTGCCGGAGCAGCATAAATAGGAGCTGCGGCGGCAGTGGTACGCGTAATGCGGACTTTTTCTTCGCCTTCGGTAACTTCAATTTCTGCAATGCCTGATTCTTCGACCAAATCAATCAGTTTTTTTAATTTACGCAAATCCATTGCTTTTCCTTTTTTGCGCGGCATATAAAGTGCATATTAGGTATGCGCCGCAGTGGTTTTAGATGATTTCCTGATACGTCGGAAGGCTGGTTTGCCATCCGGCGTTTAAATAATGTCGGAACAGGGCGGAGCCTGAAAAATGAATCCGGCTATTTTCCCGAACTTGTCGGTAAATGTCCAGTAAAAGATAGAAAAAAGGCGTTTTTCGGCGAAAAAAGAAAGGAACGCTGATTTTCGTTAAAAAGTGATTTCCCCAAGAGCGTTTATTCTAATTTATTGGTTTTTCGACAAAACATGCCGTCTGAAAACCCACTTTGCGCGTATAATGGCGCCTGTTTTTTTAAATTATGCACGACAATGGATATTTCCGATTTTGATTTTGAATTGCCCGAAAAACTGATTGCCCAGCATCCGCCGGAAGTACGCGGCAGCAGCAGGCTTCTGGTTGCCTTGCCTACATTGCCGATTGAAGACAAACATTTCGGCGATTTACCCGATTATGTCGCACCGGGCGATGTGCTGGTGTTTAACAATACCAAAGTGATGAAGGCACGCCTGTTCGGCCAAAAAGCCAGCGGCGGCAAAATCGAAGCCCTAATTGAACGGGTATTGGACGCGCATACCGCATTGGCGCATATCCGCTCGTCCAAATCGCCGAAACCGGGTACAGAATTGATTTTTGAAGGCGATATCCGTGCCGTCATGATGGAGCGTGCGGAGGAATTGTTTTGCCTGAAATTTGAAGGCGAGCAAACCGTTTACGAACTTTTGGAGCAAAACGGCCATTTGCCGTTGCCGCCTTATATCGAACGCGCGGCCGATGATGAAGACGACAGCCGCTATCAGACCGTGTACGCCAAGTATCAAGGCGCAGTGGCCGCGCCGACGGCGGGTTTGCACTTTACCGATGAGTTATTGGGCCGTCTGAAAGCCAAAGGCGTAGAAACCGCGGAAGTAACCCTGCACGTTGGTGCCGGCACATTCCAACCCGTGCGCGTTGATAAAATTGAAGAACACAAAATGCACAGCGAGTGGTTTGACGTACCGGCTGAGACCGTTGCTGCCGTTGAAGCCGCCAAAGCGCGCGGTAATAAAGTGTGGGCAGTGGGCACAACCTCCATGCGCGCCTTGGAATCCGCCGCACGCGAGACAGGCCGTCTGAAAGCCGGTCGCGGCGATACCGATATTTTCATTACGCCGGGCTACCGCTTCAATGTTGCCGACCGATTGATTACCAACTTCCACCTGCCCAAATCAACCTTGCTGATGCTTGTCAGCGCGTTTTCGGGCATGGAGCATATCCGCAGCGTTTACCGTCATGCGGTGGAACAGGAATACCGCTTTTTCAGCTATGGCGATGCGATGATTTTAGGGAAAGTGGAATAAATCGGAAGCGGATTGGTGCGTTTTAAATGGGGTATTTGGGTTGTCCCGAATCCGAATCAGTTGGAACGCTCTATTAAAACACGCGAAGTTGTTGGGATTTGAGTTGTAAGAAACAAAGTACAAAAACAAAAAGGCCGTCTGAAAATAGTTTTTCAGACGGCCTTTTATCTTTCCATGCTTAGGCGTCGATGTTTTGCGCCAGCAGGGCGTTGTTTTCGATGAAGGCGCGGCGCGGTTCGACTTCGTCGCCCATCAGGGTAACGAACACTTCGTCGGCAGCGATGGCGTCTTCGATGCGGACTTTCAGGAGACGGCGGACGGTAGGATCCATCGTGGTTTCCCAAAGTTGTTCCGGGTTCATCTCGCCTAAGCCTTTGTATCGTTGGATGGACATGCCTTTTTGGGCAACGCTCATCAAGATGTCCAAAGCGGCTTCAAAGCTGTCGATGTCGTATTCGTTGTCGCCTTTGTAGAGCTTCGCCCCTTTGCCGACCATGCCTTTGAGTGCGGCGGCGGTTTGGGTAAGGGTTTGGTAGGCTTTGCTGTTGAGGAACTTAGGCTCTAGGTAGCTCACCATCACGTTGCCGTGCAGCTTGCGTGTGATTTTGATGAATTGGTGTCCTTCGTGGCCTTCGATGCGTTCGAGCGCGACTTCTTTTTCGTCCAAGAGGCCACTCAATTCGGCAACGGCGCGGTCTGCGCTTTCTGCTGTGCTGAGATCGACCGGCGAAGCGTGCAACATGGCATGCAGGACGAGTTCGTCAATGATGCGGCTTTCTTGCTCGATGACGGTTTTGGCCAACAGGAATTGTTTGGCGGTATTGGCAAGCTCTTCGCCTTCGATGGTGCGGCCGTCTGAAACGATTTT
>NZ_JBQCTZ010000077.1:0-16358 GCF_051963715.1 Neisseria sp. P0001.S005
GAAGGTACTCATGGAAAATCCCCTAAATGTCTTAGTAGGAATTTAGGGGATTTTGGGGAATTTTGCAAAGGTCTCAAGCGGTCAGATTTTGAAGATGATTTACAAAAATACCTAAAAAACTGACCGCTCTTTGTTATGAAAAAAACCGTCTGAAAAACAGGATGGGGGTGCAGCATCATCGTAGGCACGCATTCAAAAAATCAGACCAATGGCAGCCTGCACTGTTTCAGGTAGCCTGAAACAGTGTGGTTTAGATTCAGTTTCATTGTGACACGGCCGTTATTAGTCTTTAAAAGGCTAATCATCAACTTTTAAGGACTTTCTAGGTTGTTAAATTAACTTTTAATCCATATTTTTTTAAGTACAATGTAACAGTCCATTTTTCGGACGAGCTTTTCCTAATCTTCACAGGAGACACAATATGAGCAACACCCCCACCATCCTACAGAACCCTCTCACCAACAAAGATACCGCTTTCACGTTGGAAGAGCGAGCAAAATATGGCCTGACCGGCCGCCTACCTGTCGTTGTAGAAACGCTCGAACAACAGGCCACGCGTGCTTACCGCCAGTTTTCATCCTATGAGAAAGATATTGAAAAATATATCTTTCTCGATCAACTGCACAACCGCAACGAAGTACTGTACTACAAACTCCTGATTGACCATCTAGCCGAAATGCTGCCCGTCGTTTACGACCCCACTGTCGGCGAAGCAATTAAAAAATGGAGCCGCGACTACCGCCGTTCGCGAGCTGTCTATCTGGATGTAAACCATCCTGAAAACATCCGTGCATCGTTTGAAACGCTGGGCTTGGGTGCGGATGATGTAGATTTGATTGTAGTTTCCGATGCGGAAGAGATTTTGGGTATCGGCGACTGGGGTGTGAACGGCACGGATATTTCCGTCGGCAAACTGGCAGTTTATACTGCTGCTGCGGGCATTCATCCCAGCCGCACCATTGCTGTGAATCTAGATGTGGGTACAGATAATGAAGTCCTGCTCAATGATCCCACTTATTTGGGCAATCGCCATGCCCGCGTGCGTGGTGAACGCTACGACGCATTGATTGCAAGCTACCTGAAAACTGCTACTGAAATGTTCCCCAATGCGCTTTTGCACTTTGAAGACTTCGGTCCGTCTAATGCCCGCCGCATTTTGATGGAGAACCGTCGCCAATATCGTATTTTCAACGACGATATGCAGGGAACGGGTGCGATTGTGATGGCTGCCGTATTCTCTGGCCTGAAAGTGACCAAACAGACCTTTGCCGAACAGCGGTTGGTGGTGTACGGTGCAGGCACCGCAGGTACGGGTATGGCCGACCAAATCAGTGCGGCGATGGAGCGCGAAGGCCTGAGTCGCGAAGAAGCGAAACAACGCGTATGGCTGATTGACATCAACGGACTGGTTACTGATGACATGGACGGCTTGCCTGATTACCAGCAGGAATATGCCCGCCCAGCCACTGAAGTTGCCGACTGGACGAAAACGGACGGTAAAATCGGCTTGCTCGAAGTTGTAAAACAAGTAAAACCGACTATCTTGATTGGCACATCCACCGATCACGGCGCATTCACTGAAGACGTAGTCAAAGCCCTATGTGCGGGCGTAGAGCGCCCAATTCTGCTGCCGTTATCTAACCCGACCGAGAAAATCGAAGTGATGCCGAGTGAGGCTATAAAATGGTCGGATGGCAAAGCGCTCATTTCTGTCGGCATCCCCGTGCCACCCGTGCCGTATAAAGGCGTGAACTACGAAATCGGTCAAGCTAACAACGCCATGCTTTACCCAGGGTTGGGGCTGGGAGTTATCGTTTCCGGTGCGAAACACGTTACTGACGGGATGCTGCTGGCTGCAGCTGAAGCTGTCGCCTCGCAAGTCAATCCGCAGGACGAAGGCGCGCCGCTCCTGCCATCGGTGAATAACCTGCGTGCATCGTCTGCTACTGTTGCTGTTGCTGTTGCCAAACAGGCGGTCAAGGATGGTGTAGCGACCAAGCAGCCTGAAAACTGGGTACAGGCGGTGCAGGACGCAATGTGGCAGGCGGTATATGAATAAGGTCTCCTAGAAGCTATAAGGCTACCTGAAAACAAAAAGCAGTCTGAAATCCATACAAAGAAGTCAGGCTGCTTTTACATTTTCAGACGACCTCCACCCGCAGCGCATCCACAATCAACTTAAACACATTGGAATGCCCACGGCGGCTGGGGTAATAGAGGTAAAGCGGTTCGTAAGTCATAGCATACTCGGGTAACAGCTCGACCAACTGCCCAGAATGGAGTGCGTCTGCGGCGATGATATGTGGCAGCCAAGTGATGCCAAGGCCGTCTGAAACGGCTTGCAGGCGCAGATGATTGTTGATAGAAAACTGCGATTTTGGTGTGAACGTAATCAGCTTTTTTTTGTATTTGAATTCCCATTGAATTTCCGCGCCGTGTTCGGCGGAGAGCTTCGCACCGATAAGGCGGTGCTGCTGCAAATCATCAATATTTTTCGGCGAACCGTATTGCGCCAGATAATCGGGCGAGGCGACCAACGCCATTTTGAGCGGCGCAGAAATTGGCACCGCAATCATCTCTTTCGCTACCTTGTTACCTAACCGAACGCCCATATCAAATCCTTCTTTCACAATATCTGCCCAACGATCGTCCACCACGATTTCCAAGCGGATTTTCGGGTATTGGTTCAAAATCGGCTTTAATTTTGGATACAACACGGCTTCCGCTGCCATCGACGGGGCGTTGATGCGAATCAATCCCGATGGCGTATTCAAAAAATCATTTAATGCATCGACTTCTTGGTTTATGGCTTGATAAAGTGGGAAAAGTTGGTCGAAAAGCTGTTGTCCGGCTTCGGTCAGCGACACATTGCGTGTAGTGCGGTTGAACAGACGTAAATTTAGCCGCATTTCTAAATTTTTCATGCTATGACTCAACGCCGAAGAAGAAATCCCCAAAAGCTGTCCCGCTTTTACAAAACTCTGTGTTTGCGCCAACGTCAAAAAATAATTCAGTTCGTTAAAGTTCTGCATTTTCTCTTTAAACTCTCTTTTATTAGTGAATTTAATTCATTACATAATAAAGCCAAACCCTATTGATCTCAATAAAAACAAATCATAAAATGACTGCAACTTCATGAGAGTAAACAGAAGACAATATCCGTAAACATCACATCCTTTTTTTATAAATTATTTATTCTAGGAGTAAAAATGAACATTTTATTATTAAACGGTGGTAAAGCTTTCGGCCATTCTCATGGTGAGTTAAACCACACGCTTCACAAAAAAGCAAAAGAAGTTTTGACCGCACTTGGACACAATGTAAAAGAAACTGTGATTGATGCTGGCTATGATGTTGAGGCAGAAATCGAAAAATTCTTGTGGATGGATGCCGTGATTTGGCAGATGCCTGTTTGGTGGATGCACGAGCCTTGGACAGTGAAGAAATACATAGACGAAGTATTTATCGCTGGACACGGCAAGCTTTACCACAGTGATGGCCGTCATCGTGTCAGCCCGACCGAAGGTTTCGGTACAGGTGGTTTATTGCAAGGCAAAAAACACATGCTTTCGCTTACTTGGAATGCGCCGATTGAAGCGTTCACCCGTGAAGGCGACTTCTTTGAAGGCAAAGATGTGGATGCTGTGTACATGCCTTTCCACAAACTCAACGAGTTCATCGGTTTGACCCGTCTACCGACATTTACATGTAACGATGTAGTTAAAAATCCACAAGTAGAACAATACTTCGCAGACTACCAAGCACATTTGAAAAAAGTGTTCGGTTAATGATAAAACATCAACTTGAAGCGGTGGGCTTTTGCCCACCATTTTGTCAGTCGCTAATTGGTACGAAATATGGCAAATCCGTGGCGCAAGTGATTACCCGCTGGCTGGTGGAACGCGACATCATCGTGTTGGCAAAATCCACCAAACCCGAACGTATGGCGGAAAACCTGAATGTCTTTGATTTTGCGCTTAGTAATGAAGACAAAGCCGAAATTGCCAAACTGGACGGCACGTTCGCCACCATCGTCAATCACGACACGGTGGATAATTTGAAACGCATCTCCGCGTGGAAAATGGGCGTGTAAGTGTAGCGAAAAACCATCTGCAATTCATCATATGAAAGGACAAAACATGATTAACGGGTTAGATATCGAACGTTTCCGAACTACCATGGCAGCGATTGAAAACGACCATGCAAAAGGCAAGGCAGTATTACGCGCCGATTCGCGCTGGGTATCCGGCACGAAGAATGAAATCTCCGTGCGCCGCTTCCCCGCCTTTACCACAGACGAACCGAAAAACATGGGCGGTGCAAACGCCGCCCCAAATCCGGTGGAATACCTGATCAGCGCTGCGGCAGGCTGCTGCTCCATAGGTTTCGAGTTGCAAGCAGCATTGGCAGGCGTGAAACTGGAACAGTTTGAAATATCCGCAAGCGGCGGTATCGACATGGCCAAACTGTTTGGCATGGAAGATGGCTACGGCGGACTGGATAATCTGGTGCTAACCGTAAAAGTAAAAGCCGACGCCGACCTTCCTACCCTGCAAAATTTCGCCGACCGCTCCGCCGCCACCTCGCCAGTGTTGAACAGCCTGAAAGCGCGGGCAAAAGTGGTTGTGGAAAAAATCTAGACGACTCAAAACGTTTTCTTGTTTTCATTTCGTTAAAAGCCCCTTTTCTGGACAACTAGAAAAGGGCTTAATCGCTCAAAGGAGTACATGGCATGCAACAACTGCACACTTTGAAAGACATCGAACAGGCCATCGCCACACACCCTTTAGTATCACTGTACATCAAAGCCCCAATCTGCGGTGTTTGTACGGTCGTGGGCGCCCAGCTTGACTCAGCTTTGGCGGAGGAAGGAAATGTGTATGCCGTAAAAGCCGATATTGCTGAAATACCCGAAATGGCCGGACGTTTCCACGTGCTGACCGTACCTGCATGGCTGCTGTTTTATCAAGGCAAGGAAGTAGAACGGATGGCCCGCTTCATCCCTCAGGCACAGATGAAGCAGACATTGGCAAAATGGACAAAAGTAGCAGAAAGCGGACATCAGTAACCGGTCTATCAATGTTTCAGACGGCTGCGGTCTTGATAATGATGCAAGTGGTCAAGTTTTTAAGATGATTTGCAAAACACTTAAAAATTTGACCGCTCTTTATTACGAAAAAGGCCGTCTGAAACAACTTGCAGACTGAGATAATTATTGATGAAACGCTGTGATTTGTACATTAAAACCATCTTCTGAAAATTCCCTTTGACATTTCCCATCGTTCCCTTTAAAATGCGTTCAAGTTTTTAAACATATAAACTCAAGAAGCCGAATATGCCGCAACAAACGATGAATTTAATGCGCGAGTGCATTCCCATCTTTACCGTGTTGAGCGATGAAAACCGCCATCAAATCCTGCGCGTGCTGTGGGAACACGGCAAGATGAATGTGAATGAGCTGACCGAGTATCTGCATCTGTCGCGCCCTGCTGTGTCGCATCATTTGAAAATCATGCTGCAAGCTGGAGCGGTGGCGGTAGAGCAGGTCGGCAAAGAGCGGTTTTACAGTATTGCCATGGCGGATGCGGTGGCGAGATTGAAACAGCTTGCTGATTTAATGGCTCAAAATTGCCCGCTTTCAAAATAGGGTTATCCATTAACCCTTTATTTTTACCCAAATACGTTTACATTTTTAAACTTATCAACTTAAAGGAAAGAATTATGTTATTTACCCCGTTCACTTTTCCAAACGGCAAAACCGCCAAAAACCGTATCTTCAAATCCTCCATGGAAGAGCAACTTGCCCAAAACGACCAGCCGTCTGAAAAACTTGTCCGCCTCTACGACACTTGGGCAAAAGGCGGTGCAGGTGTGTTGGTTACGGGCAATGTGATGGTTGCCGAAAGCGGCAAAGGTTCGATAAATGATGTGGTGATTTCAGACGACCGCGGTCTTGAAATGCTGAAAAAATGGGCGAAAGTAGGCACGCAAAACGACACGCTGCTCATCATGCAAATCAACCATGCGGGCAAGCAGTCACCTGCGGTGGTCAATAAAACCCCGCTTGCCCCGAGTGCCGTGCCGCTGGTGGGCATGGACGGCTTCATCAATCCGCCGCGTGAATTGACTGCCGATGAAATCAACGGGCTGATTCAGCAATTCGTGCAAACCGCCAAAATTGCTGAACAGGCAGGCTTTTCAGGCGTACAAATTCACGCCGCGCACGGCTATCTCATCAGCCAATTTTTCTCGCCGCACCACAACCGTCGCCAAGACCAATGGGGCGGCAGTTTGGAAAACCGTATGCGCTTCCTTTTGGAAACCTACACCGCCATCCGCGCCGCCGTGGGCAAAGATTTCTTGGTCGGTGTAAAGCTCAATTCGGCGGATTTCCAAAAAGGCGGATTTGACGAAAGCGAATCGGTGCAGGTGGTGCAAAAACTGTCGGAAATGGGCATTGATTTTATTGAAGTTTCCGGTGGCAACTACGAAAGCCCGCAAATGCTCGCCGCCAAAGACAGCACCCGCAAACGCGAAGCCTTCTTCATCGATTACGCCGAAAAAGCCCGTGCAGTCAGCCAAGCCCCGCTGATTATCACCGGCGGCTTCCGTTCGCAAAACGCCATGGGAGACGCACTCGCCAGCGGCCATTTGGATTTGGTCGGCGTCGCCCGTCCGTTTGCCTTAGTGCCTGATTTAGCGAATAAAATGCAAAACGGCACTTACCAAACCGTGCAAACCGACCGCATCAAAACTGGCGTCGCATTTGTTAATAAAAAAGCGGGCGCGATGTTGGAAATGAACTGGTATATGATGCAAATGGACTTAATCGGACAAGGTAAACAGCCTGATCCCAAACTATCAGCGTGGAAAGTATTGCTGAAAACTTTATGGGAAAATGGAAAAGCAGGTTTAAGTACTGGCAGATCTTGATGGGGTAAGCAGGGATTTGAAGGAGGATTAAATTTTAAAATTTAACCGTATTTAAAAGCATGGAATATAAATAACTTGATACTAAAAAACCGTTTGAATCTTTAAGTTCAAATGGTTTTTAGAATTTTAGATATCTACTGAGCGATACAAAAGATCCTGTTCTTTGAAAGTGGCTTAGAATAAGAAATTTAAAAATATTAATTAAATTACTAAATTATGATTATAACTTATAATCATAATTTAACATAATATAAATTAATTTCCTTTTTCCTATTCTTCTACAAATTCCGCTTATTGTTCCTATATGTCAAATGACAATTAATGATATTCTAGAGAGTGTGCTCATAGTACTCCAATTTTTAGTATCAAATCAATAGGTTTTAAGAAATTTGTCAGTTTAATTATGCTATAACTCTATCACTTAATTATTTAGTAGTGGAATAGGGCCGTGGGGACATACCCCAAGCTCTTTAAATTCTTTGAGACTAGAGAAATGCAGTACAAATACTTGGTAATGTAAATGCCACCTAAATTCTAAAAACTAGTAAAAGAAGTCCGTTTTAAGCCATAAGGGACCTGAAAACGGAAAGACCACATATCCTAACCTAATTATTAATATCAGCTTAATAATCAAGTAAGTCTTTCGCTGCTTATCGTATGCAGGAAAACTGCTACAATAAAATAACCATTAATAAACCATCCCTTGAATCTATTCAGTCTACCTGAAACCCAAAAAGCAGCATGCACATGGTTTTACAGAAACCCTGTAAACGGCAAAGCTATCTCTTTAGAAAACGCATAAGGAAAACAACATGAATCTAGCCATCACTGGCTCCAGCGGCAACATCGGCGGTATGGTTGCCCGTCATCTGAGCACACCCAGCCTGCCGCTTATTCTGCCGCTGCGCAACCCTGCCAAAGCGCCCAATCTCACGAACTGCGAGGCACGACGGTTTGCCTATGACGATTTAGAGCTTGCTAAGCAGGCTTTAAATGGGGTGGAAGTGCTGTTTATGGTGTCCGCTGCCGAAAGCCCGACACGCGAGCAGGAGCATTTGACTTTGGTGCAGGCTGCTTCGGAAGCGGGCATGCAACACATTGTCTATCTCTCTTTTGATCAAGCGGCGTTGGACAGCACCTTCACGCTGGCGCGCACTCATGCGGTTACCGAAAATGCAATCCGGCAAACAAATATGCGCTACACCTTTCTGCGCGACAATTTTTACAGTGAGATGATGGCAACAATTGCTAACGCAGACGGCATCATCGCAGGCCCAGCCGACGACGGGCGCGTTGCCTGCGTTTCGCAGTGCGATGTCGCCCAAGCAGCGGCAAACATCATCGCCGACATCGCTTGCGACAATCACCACCACGATAATCAGACCTACACGCTGACCGGTTCCCAATCATTAAACTTCGCTGAAATAGCCGCCGTCTTAACCGAAATCACCGGCAAACCGCACTGCTACCACAATGAAACTGTGGAAGAAGCCTTCGCCAGCCGCAAAGCTGAGTATCCTGACACGCCCGATTGGCAGATTGAAGCCTGGGTTTCTACCTACACTGCCATTGCCAAAGGCGAGCTTGCTACCGTTTCAGACGACCTGTCGCAGTTGTTGGGACACGCACCACTTAGTTTTGAAGACGTAGTAAAGGCACAATATGCAAAATAATCTTGTCCCATTTATCGAGTTTCGTGGCACAGGCAAGCATTATGACGGCAAATATGCTGTGCGCGATTTGGATTTGACCATTTATCAGGGTGAATTTTTCGTGTTGGTAGGTGGCTCGGGCAGCGGCAAATCCACTACTTTACGCATGATTAACGCGCTAATTGAACCGACCGATGGCAATGTTTATCTGCACGGGAAACGGATTAAAGACTACGACATCCGTCAGCTTCGCCACCAAATTGGTTACGTATTGCAGCAAATCGCGCTTTTTCCCACCATGACCGTCGCGGAAAATATCGAACTCATGCCTGACGTACTGGGCTGGCCGAAAGCCGAACGCAAAACGCGTGTGAATGAATTATTGGAGTTGGTGGAACTTGACCCTGCGCACTACCGCGACCGCTACCCGCACGAACTTTCCGGCGGTGAACAGCAGCGCATCGGTATTTTGCGAGCCATTGCCGCCAAGCCCCAAGTGCTTCTGATGGACGAACCGTTTTCAGCACTTGACCCGCTGGTGCGCACCGTGCTGCAAGACCAAATTGCTATGATTCACCAAAAATTTGGTACCACTATCGTTTTCGTTACCCATGATATGCAGGAAGCCGCCAAACTCGCTTGCCGTATCGGTGTAATGCATAATGGCAAACTGGTACAAATCGGCACACCTGAAGAAATCAAAAAGCAGCCGGCAAATGATTATGTGCAATCGCTGTTTTCCACCGCCGATGCACCCGATGCCGAACGCATCATCCACCAATTCTTACGGTTGGATAAACAGGGACAGGAAGCTGTGAGAAGGGCAGTGTTATGATGGTGAAGGCCGTCTGAAACCTCTTTCAAGGCGCTAATACCTTGCTGTAAAGCAAACATAAACATCTATTATTCAACGTACTAAACATAAAATTTAAGACTATGTTCTCATCCCTAAACGTTACCCCAGCAGAACTCTGGCAAATGCTGCTTACGCATTTATGGCTTTCCGGCCTGGCTTTGCTCGCGGCAGTGGCGATTGCGGTGCCTGCCGCCGTGTTGTTTGCGCGCAGACAGCGGGCAGCGGAAGTGGTATTACAGTTTACCAATATATTGCAAACCATTCCGTCTTTGGCGCTGCTGGGTTTGCTGATTCCGTTTGTCGGTATCGGTTCGCCGCCCGTCTTGATTGCGCTCACGCTATACGCGCTGTTGCCTATTTTTCAAAATACCTATTTGGGGCTGACCCAAATCGACCAATCGATTCAAGATGCGTACACTGCATTCGGCCTGTCGCGCTGGCAATCATTGTGGCGGATTGAGCTACCGATGGCACTTCCAGCCATGATTTCTGGCATCCGCACGGCGGCAGTGCTGATTGTCGGCACGGCAACTCTGGCTGCGTTAATCGGCGCAGGCGGTTTGGGCAACCTAATTCTGCTCGGCATTGACCGCAACAACATGACAATGACGTTTACCGGCGCATTGCTCTCCGCATTATTGGCTGTCGGTGTAAGCGGCATTATCGGGCTGTTGCAGAAATCACGACGCAAGTTGCCGATTATTCTTGCATTGGCGGTGGGCTTCGGCGCACTCGGTCTGTCGCAGATTTCATTTACACCTGCCACAAAAAACGTGGTGGTTGCCGGCAAAATGGGGAGTGAGCCGGATATTCTGATTAACATGTATAAATTATTGATTGAACGTGAGAATTCGAACGTGAAAGTCACAGTCAAACCTAATTTTGGCAAAACTACTTTCCTGTTTAGCGCACTGAATAGTGGCGAAATCGATATTTATCCTGAATTCACCGGCACAGTGCTGGAAGCCTTAGTACAAGTACCAACTGAACAGAAGAACCGCCATCTGTCGCCAGATGAAACCTATCAACGGGGCAAACAATTATTGGCGGAACAATATCAGTTAGAGTTTCTGCCACCAATGTCTTATCAGAACACTTATGCGTTAGCAGTCAAAGAAAGCTACGGCGCGGAGCACCAACTGAATGCCATCAGCGACTTGAAGCAGGCTGCGCCCGATATCCGAGCAGGTTTCTCACTGGAGTTTACCGACCGAGCAGACGGCTACAAAGGCATGCAGGCAGCCGGTATCAAGCTAAAACATATTGTTAACTTGGAACCTGCCTTACGCTATACAGCATTGTTGAATGACAAAATCGACCTAGTGGAGGCCTTTTCTACCGACGCAGAATTGAAGCAATACCAGTTGCGCCTGCTGAAAGATGATATTTCCCTGTTTCCTGCTTATCAGGGGGCACCATTGATGAAAGCAGAATTTGCCGAGAAAAATCCGCAAATTGTGACCGCACTTAACCGACTGGCGGGAAAAATTAGCGAAGAGGAAATGAGCGAGATGAACTACCGCGTGAAAGTGCAAGGCGAAAGCGCGGAAAACGTAGCGCGGGATTATTTGGAGAAAAATGGGTTGTTAGGAAAGTAAAATTGGCAGTAGGCTACCTGAAAGCATCAGATTCTCAGGGAGGTATTATGAAAGCCGTAAAAATCTACCAAGCCGGCGGTCCAGAGCAACTGATTTATCAAGACGTGCCAACACCTGATATCAAAGAGGGTTGGTCACTGGTAAAAATCAAAGGCTTCAGCATCAACCATTCCGAGATTTTCACGCGTGAAGGCAAATCGCCATCCGTGAGTTTCCACGCATTTTGGGCATTGAATGTGTAGGCGAAGTGGCGCAAAGTTCCACACCCGCGCTGGCGGTCGGACAAAAGGTCGTCTCTATTATGGGAGAAATGGGGTGCGCCTTTGACGGCAGCTACGCCGAATATGTGTTGCTGCCCAACGAGCAAATTTACCCCGTTCATACCGATTTGGATTGGAAAACCCTTGCCGCAATTCCCGAAACCTACTACACCGCATTCGGCTCATTGCAGCAGCTTCGTATCGCGCCGCAAGATCGTGTGTTGGTGCGTGGTGCCGGTAGCGGTGTGGGCATAGCCTTTGCGCAGCTTCTTAAAGCACAGTTTCCGCATATCGTATTGCACGGTTCAACGCGTAATCCTGCCAAAGCTACCCATTTGCAAGCGGTCGGATTTGACGAAGTGATTACTGAAGCCGACGGCAAACTACAAACAGACCAAAACTATGACAAAATTCTGGAATTGGTCGGGCCGGCAACTTTGTGTGATTCTTTCACCCACATCAACGAACACGGCATCGTCTGCAATACAGGGCAGCTAGGTAATATATGGTACGTGAACGATTTTGATCCGATTATCGAACTCAAAAACAACAGCTATCTCACCGCCTTTTATTCGGGCAATGTGTCGCAAGCCAAGCTAGATGCGATGTTTGACTATATCTGGCAATTTAATGTGAAAATCTTAATTGAACGCGTGTTTGCATTGGAACAAGTTCCCGAAGCCCACCGTTTTTTGCAAAGCGTGGACGGGTTTGGGAAAGTGGTAGTAGTCAATGAATAGGGCTATCTAAAATTCTATCAAAGAAATTTAATCATGCTTTGGAATAAAACTGTGATCTGAATTGGTTTCATGGATATTGATAAAGAGAAGGCCGTCTGAAATTCTTCAGATGGCCTTTTATATTTGAATTCTGTAAGTGATTGTACAACTAGAAGAAACTGGATTTAACAGGCTAAAATACTAGTATTATTAATTTAACATAATATAAATTAATTTCCTTTTCCCTATTCTTCTACAAATTCCGCTGTTTTGTTCCTATATGTCAAATGAGAATTAATGATACTCTAGAGAGTGTGCTCATAGTACTCCAATTTTTTTTAGTATCAAATCAATAGGTTTTAATAGAAATTTGGCTGGTTAATTTTACTGTAACCTTATCATTAATTGTAGCCTGGCGAAATAGAGTAGGGTAAAGATAGTGAATTGTGCCAACTTTGTTTGAACTTATTCAAAACTGTTCAGATGGTCTTATTTCATTAATCCTAGCTTTTTTCTCTCCACAAAATGCAAAGACCATTGTTGATTAGTTATTATCACTTATAACTACTGTCAATTCCTGCATTTTAGTTTCCACCGTTTCTCCTACTTTCTTTCAATCTTTCCTTAATCATGTGTGAACCTTTTCTTTTTCAGTCAATGACGTTATTTATTGGAGAAAAGTTTTCACTATCAGCCTTAACAATCACTATTAAAATATGCTCCGATGTTCTGTCTCCGCCTGTATGCGGCTTGGGCGACGGCGAGGCTGCATTCGAGTAGGTTGCGGTTTTCGTATTCAGACGTGGTGTGCGGCTCGCTTTGGTTTTGCTTCCAAAACCGCAGTTGGGCGATGGCGCAGCATAGGCCGGTATCGTTGCGGAGAATGTCTAGATGGTGTTGGTTGAACGCTTGCAGGGTGGGGCGGCTGAATGTGTTTTGGAGGCCGTCTGAAAAGATACCCGCTTCGGAGTAGGGGCGTTCAGACGGCCTTTGGGACGGTACGGCTTGGAATGCTTGTCCATCTGCGACGGGCTGGTATGCCTGCCAGCTTTCGGCGTAGCTGCGGATGAGGTAAGCGTCGTATAAATCGTGGCTGAAGAACGACCAGAACACGGGTTTGTCCTGATAAATCAGGCTGATGCCGTCGGGTGTGTGGAGTTTCAGGTAGCCTTGCGTTTGACGGTCGATATGCAGGGCGAGGCTGTTTGGGGAGGAGGGATGGTGGTATTGTTCCAGAACGGCGTTGAGCGATCGGTAGTGCATGGGGCATCCTTTGAAAGGCGTTCAGCGATAACTGATGACGATCATCGTACTGCCGTCTTTATTGTAGTAATACGCGCCCGCATTGCCCCATGTAAATCGACGGCATTTGCCAGATGCCGATGTTTCAATGGCGCAAGGGGCATCGCCCAGCTGCTTATCCAGCCATCGATCAAATTGTTTTCTGCGTTGCAATTCGCGCTCCTCCGACCATGCTGCCCAGCTGTTGTCCTCACCTATTGGGCAGAAGAATATGGATAAGCTCTCCAGCCGCTGCTGCTCGAACTGGGCGGTAAGGGTGTATTGTTCGGACTGTTTGGTAAATGACAAACCGAAAAATGTTATTCCCGCTTGCAGATGATTCGGGCTGGATTTTGGGAAGCATGCAATCCAATCATCAAGCGTGGTGCGCGCGCTAATAATGTTGCCGTCTGGCAGGATGATGCTGCCGTTTTTAGGGTTTATCTTCATCGGTTTGAATTTCCAAATATAGTTTTCAGACGACCTGAGACTATGTCCGTTTTATAACACCTTTAAGCCGCACGATTTTTCATTTCACCAACAAGCGCCCCTGTCTAGCCAAATTCAAAGTCGCCAGCAACAGCAGCATCACCAAACCGGAGCCTGTGGTGGCGAGGAAATAGCCTAAAAACAGTAAACGCTGTTCGGCGATCAAATGAAAACCGCAGCCCGTCATTGCCGCCAAACCGAACGAGAAACCCCAAAAACTGGGGCTAAATCCTTTCTCCAGCATCCAAGCCAGAAGGCGTAGCAGTAGCAGGAATTGCAGGCAGCCGTAGCCGATTAAAAGCAGCGGGAAGGTATCGATGTGCCCGCCCGATACGGCGAAATAGGCGCCGCAGCCGACAAAAGCGGGCGCAAGTTGAATGCCGACAATACCGCGCACAGGGGCGTTGACGGGTGTGCCGGTGCGCAAACGGCTCAATATGGCGGCTTCCAAGCTAAGCCATGAAAACAGTCCCGCGCCCAAAACAGCCAAGCGTAATCCGATAAACCCAATGTCGCCATTGCGGTCGCGCTGACAAAATTGGTGGCAACGGTGGGCAGGTAAACAATCGGCGTGGTGGCATCAAGGTTATGGACGCCGCGCCACAAGCCGCCTGCGCGGTACATGGCAAATGCCAACTGTCCCGCCGTTCCCAGCAAAATCAACCCTCTCGCCGGTAGCGTTTGATAGGGTATACGGCGCAAACATCGGGGCGTAACGCGGGTTCATTTTTTGGCTCCTTGTGTTGGGTTAAAGGCCGTCTGAAAGCGGGTTCAGACGGCCTTTTTTGCATTTGTGTTGAATCAAATACAGTTATTCAAAATCAGATCTTTATCAGCTACGCGAATAACCCTGGTATTCCGTTTCCTGTTGTGCAATTTGAGTCTCTTGGTTAGAAAACGATGGTGTCTGTTGTGCCAAACCCTCCTGTACACGTTTGTTGAATTTATCAACAATATCTTGGTTTTCTGCTAAAAGCTGCTTGGTGTACGAACCATCCTTATCATTCATTAACCCATTGATCATCGAACGAATTTTTTCATATTTAGATTGGGATTCCGATTCATTTTTTCCAATATCCGGCGCCATCTCAGGTTTAATAAAGTTTTCTTTAGGCCGTAATGCACCGTGAAAAATAGTTTTTTGATCCCAATAAGAATTTCCTGTCATCACTACTTCAGCAGGCCCTGTTGATGTTTGAGATCCAAAAAAATGAATGCGTCCTTTTTCATCATACTCTTTAAAAACAGCAACGTGTTGAGAACCTCCCGGCATTGTCATCATTAATATGTCGCCTGCTTTCAAACTGCCATCTGTTTTGGCAGATGCAGGTAGTACATCAAAATTTTTTTGAGCATAGTTCGTTATATGTTTTCCGTTAAACAGCGTTCTGGTTCCAAAGTCTTTGGCTTCCATTTTAAGATTAAATCCCGCTCCTTCTAATGAAAAATAAACAAGAGAAGAACAATCAACACCTTTTCTTCCATCATGATCTTTGTCTTCATTTAAACGAGAAGGATCAATTTTCTCTCCAGATTTATTTGCAGAGCGTCTAGCCATATCCTGTCTGCCGTATTCATGCGTGGTTTTCGAAAAGTTTGCTTCAGCATAATCAATAATCCGTTGATTCTGCCGTTCTTGAATTTCAGACATTTCAATTCCTTTTATGCCGTGTTAAAAAATTAATCTGCAAAAAAACGGACAGCCTTTGTTTTAACCCAGCCGGTTGCACATACACCGCTGGCGGTTACAACAAGCTGCCCGCCCTCGTCAAACGAAGTCGTCAGACGGCATTGGCTGCCTGACGGTTTCTTTACCTGCCATTTGCTTGGAAAATCTGCCATTTTCAAGCATTCTTTCGCGCCTGCATCTTCACAGCCCGCACCCGCTGCCGGAGGCACTTTTTTCACCAGCGTCCAGCCGTTTGATTCAGCCACATTGCCAACCACACAGAGATATTGGGTGTTTCTTAACTGCATTACCGTTTTCGAACGGGCATCGGGCTTTTCCTTTAACACTGCGCCGCCTGATGATTGTACATAAACCTGATTGCCGCACGACACGGTTTGATGATGGGCTATTTTTCCACTATTTACCGGCTTCGCCACCACTGTTGCCGAGACCAGCAAGGTTAAAAGCAGCATTTTTTTCTTCATTTAAATACCTTTTAAAAACAATAAATTACTAAAATACGCAACATAATCAATGTAGTATTGATGATAAAACAACATTGCAAATAATGCAAACGACGAACATCCGAATGCAGTAAGGCCGTCTGAACAGTTTGTTTGTCGGGCATCCATGCCCGACCTGCTCGGCGTTTTCAGGCTGCCTGCGTGCGGAGTGCAAAGCCGAAAAACTTTTGCAAAATCCACCGCTCTTTTGGGGCGAAATGCCGTCTGAAAGCGATTTCAGAATCGGTACGGGTATGTTGTTTGTAACCGAGTCTGTATAAACCGTTTTTCTTTGTCCAACGGGCATCTTTATCTTTACTCGGTGTGGTTTGGCCGCTGACTTGTCCTTCGTCATCGACTTCTATGGCCTGGCGCTGTTTGCTGCCGGCGGTCTGAAT
>NZ_JBQCTZ010000078.1:0-15977 GCF_051963715.1 Neisseria sp. P0001.S005
CTGTTGGTAAATTGTATTTGCTTCTTGATGAGATGCACTTGCTATAAACAAACAAGCCCCAGAACCGGTCATTAATGCATAACCATATTGGGATAACTCAACATAAGCCTTCCAAACCTCAGGATATTCCTGAAATACAACCACCTGCATATCATTTTGAAACGGCTGTAATGATTGGAAAGTCGGCATTATGCTGGGTTTGGAATCACGTGTCAAGCTTTCATGTGCAAAAATTTTAGCTGTTGCCACATGGACAGGGGGCTTAACGATAACATACCATTGTTTAGGGACATCTATTTCAGCCAGCTTCTCGCCTACGCCTTTGGCAAAAGCACTTCTTCCAAAAATAAAAAAAGGAACATCCGCACCAAGACTTACGCCTAAATCAATCAGTTGCTGCCTGCTCAAGCCACATTGCCACCATTGGTTTAAAACCATTAAGACTGTGGCCGCATCAGAGCTGCCGCCACCCAATCCGCCGCCGGTCGGAATTACTTTATCCAACCAAATTTCAACGCCGTGCGGTACGTTTGCATATGGCAGCAATAATTTAGCCGCCCGATAAGTCAAGTCCTGTTCTGGCTCAAGCCCTTCAACCGGCGTATGCAGAATAATCTGCCCATCAGTACGCATTTTCAGATGAACGGTATCGTATAAGCCGATCAAACAGAAAATACTTTCCAAATTATGATAACCATCGCTCCTGCGGCCGGTAATCCTCAAATCCAAATTTAATTTGGCCGGTGCAGGAAAGGCTTGGATTTCCTCTGAAACAGACATGGCATCCTCTATTTGCGTGCTGCGCATCGGGTTTGTCCATTCTTATCCAAAGAGTGGTTTACCGTGTCGAACACCAAGCGGATATTAAACTTGGCATTCTCAAGTTGAAGCGTTTTGGGCTGCCCTGAACTATTTAAAGTACGCGATATTGTCCAGTCAAACTGCTCCAGACGGCCATCAGGCAGGATTTTGTATGGCGCATTGGCAACGCGTTTACCATCCGCCCAAATATGCAGATATTGAACAGGCAAAGCAAAGCCCAAAAGCTGTCTGCTCAATTCCTCAGCCGTTTCCGCCTGATAAACCTTACCCTTACTGTCTACTGCCAATACACCTTCACTGTCTTGACACAGCTGGCCTACGGTATTACCCAGCGGTGTATTAACATCAATGGTTTGAACCGCGTTCTGATAAGTCCAGTCGAAATTGGCATATGAGCCTTTGCCTTCCACTTTAACAGCCAATCGACCGTCTGCGCTAAAATCCTGCACCTGCTCTGCTGCTTGCCAACTGTTTTGCTGAGGTAAGTTTGGCTGCGCACAGGCAGCTAAAAGCAATAAGGCTGCAATCGATGATAATTGTTTTAAATTCATGGATATTCCTTCATAGGCCGTCTGAAATCAAACGCTTTTCAGACGGCCTTTTGGTTTTATTTGTGTTTTTGAGTATGTGGTTTACTGGACGTTATACCGAATTTGGACATTGTCTCTTTTAATACTCGGAGATTGCTTCCGCGTTTCAAGCCGTCATTCCAGATTTCTTTGGCCTTGTCTTGGTCTCCAAGCGTCCATAGGACTTCGCCCAAATGCGCGGCGACTTCGGCTTCAGGTTCTTTTTCATAGGCATATTGAATATATGGAAGCGCCATTTGCGCATCGCCTTTAAGATAATACGCCCAGCCTACACTGTCATTAATTGCTGCGCTTTCCGGCTCCATTTGATAGGCCGTCTGAACCATTTTAAACGCTTCCTTCAAATCCTTGCCGTTGGACAGCAAGGTATAGCCCAAAGCATTCCAACCGTGTGGATTATCCGGATACAATTCAACAACTCGGCGCAAATCGGCAATCGCCTTGCCTGGCTGATTCAGCTTCTCATACACCATCGAACGCTGATACAACACATTGGCAAGCAGCTCGGGAGAAGCTTGGGTTTTCAAGGATTTTTCAGTGGAATTTACCAAGCTGTTCAAAGCGTTCAACGATTCTTGAAGATTGGTATTTTTAGACAATACAAACAAAGCCGTATTCAGCAAATCACTGGCTTCAAAATAACGTCCTCTTTGCTCGGGCATTTTTTGTGCGCGTTGCACCAAAGCCCAAGCCTCTTTATGGTTGCCCTGTTTGGCTTCGATAGAAGCGGCCAAAATAGTTTTATCAAACGTATAAGCCGTTGCCGTTACCTTGTCCAGCCATTGTTTGGCTTTCGCAAATTCTTCAGCATCATTATAAGAAACCGCACCAATCAAAGCCGCACGGCTGCGCTGCTCTTCCGTACCGGCTTTATAAGCCTTTTCCAGATAGCTGTTTACCGCAGAAATATTTTCCGTCTTGCTGGCGGACAATAAGGCGGCCTGAATATACAAATCAGGGTTTGGATTTTCTTCCAACAAAGTCTGCAAACGCTTAAAGGCCTGATCATTTTGACCATGGGCGATCAAATTGGCGATGTCCAACTCCTGCCAAATCGGAGATAAGGTTTTGGTGTCTGTATCTTTGAAGAAGCCGTCCAGAATATCAGGATGCCGTTGCGCCATCAGTCGCAACGTAACAAAAGTCGGCGGCAGGATTTCGTTGTCCAACTTAGCCAATCGCTGCAATGCTGCAATGGCGTGTTTCTTTTGACCGTCTTTTGCACTAAAAATTGCATCTGCAATTGCCGCTTCAGGGAAGTCTTTATAATTCAGTGCCGTTTTATGCACCTGTTTGACTGCATCGCTGGTCAGATTCGGCTGTTGGGCTGCGGTTTGCGCCAAAAGCAGAAACACGCGCTTTTGCTCGTCTTCACTACCGCCGGCAATCACCTTGTCCAATCCGCTCAAATTCTTATCGGCTTTGCCCAGCAGCAAATTACGCAACCAAGTCATACGCTTTTGTGTTTCACCAGGCTCCGGCTCGATTTCGCGCCATTTTTGGTAAATGGCTTCAGCCTGTTCAAAGGCATTTAAAGAAACTGCCATCTCCAAAGCGCGTTCGGCCACTTCGGGAGATTTGGTGCGATGCAACGTCAAAATATAAGTAAACAGAGCAGAAGCCGCATCACCCTTTTGCAGAGCCAGTTCTGAATTTAACAAAGTGAAAACCTGCGAGGTGCGGTTTTGTATACCCAACAGACGTATCCGCTCCTGCTCGCGCTCTTCGGGAGAAAAACGGTCAGCACGGCTTTTCTTTTTGATAATCTTAGCCGATTCAAAAACTGTTTTTGAATCGTTGGGCGCGGCAAAAGTTTGTGTAGCAAACAATATCATGACAGCCGCAGCTGCTACTCGAATACGGGATGGGGAAAACAACATAAATATCCTTTTTGAGAACCTGCCGACATTTTCAGACGGCCTAAGCACTTGCAAAACAGACGCAAAGCTTTATTTATCATTCAGGCATAACTGTAACACACGCACCCTATTTTGTTGACACGGTAACCGTAAACCTTGTGTAATCCTCATCTGCATAAAACAATCGGCGCCAAAAATGAATACCGACCAACTTATCCATTTCCTAACTCAAGCTTCACACTTCAGCAGCCGTATACAAGTAGAGCGTAATCAATTAGTTACCCCAAAAACGGTCAAAGAAGCAGCCGTTTTGGTCGGCATTGTCTTGTATGAAGGAGCGTGGCAAATTTTACTGACCAAAAGGGCCGAGACCTTAAGGCAGCACACCGGACAAATCGCCTTTGCCGGCGGCCGCAAAGATGCCCAAGACGACAGCCTAACGGCAACGGCGTTAAGAGAAGCTTATGAAGAAACCGCCATTCCGATTGCCGCATGGCAGACTTTTGCGCCGCTACCCTTTTATGACACGCCCTCCGGCTACCGTGTTACGCCTGTTCCGGCAATTTGCGTCCAGCCCGTCAACCCCAAAGCCAACCCCGACGAAGTAGCAGAAATTTTTTATCTGCCTTTGAGCTTCGCCTTAAACCTGAGAAACTACACATTCCGCCAGCTTCATCACAATAATCAAACCCTCGCCCTCCCCGCCCTGCCTTTCCGACACTACGACATCTGGGGGCTGACAGCAATCATTCTATATGGACTGGCTGAACGTTATCAGCAATATTGCCAAGCTTTTAAATAAGGCAAGGCCGTCTGAAAAAATAGGAAAGGATGGTTTCTGATTTTCTTATGGTGTTTGGTTATATACCTACCACAACAAAATAAGTTATAGCGGCAAACACAAAACAGGAGCAGAAAATTTCAAAATAAACGATTAGAAAATAGTGTAACGATATAAAAATTCATTTTTTCACAAATAAATTGTGCTCTCTTCATTTTTCAGACGGCCTTTGCCTGCGTATAATATCGGTCTGATTTACAATTCAAACGAGCTTAGCCCAGCCATGACCGAATCCATCCGCCTGCCCGCTTCTACACTCAAGCCTTCCACCGTTGCCCTGCCCGCTTCTACACTCAAGCCTTCCACCGTTGCCCTGCCCGGTTCCAAAAGCATCAGCAACCGCACGCTGCTCTTAGCCGCACTCTCCGACAACGTTTGCGAAATCCATTCTTTGCTCAAATCCGATGATACCGACCGAATGCTTGAAGCACTCGACAAACTCGGCGTACACATTGAATCTTTACCTGAAGGCCGTCTGAAAGTTCATGGCACCGGAGGCCGCTTTCCCAATCAAACCTCCGATTTATTTTTAGGCAACGCCGGTACGGCATTCCGCCCTTTGACTGCCGCGCTTGCCGTTTTGGGCGGCGACTATCATCTGCATGGCGTACCGCGTATGCACGAACGCCCCATCGGCGATTTAGTGGATGCGCTGCGCATTGTAGGTGCGGACGTACAATATCTGGGCAATGAAAACTATCCGCCGCTTCAGATCGGCAAACGCAAAGACAACGGCGAGCGCGTTATTCCGATTAAAGGTAATGTTTCCAGCCAATTCCTGACCGCCCTGCTGATGGCTTTGCCTTTGACCGGACAAGCTTTTGAAATCCACATGGTAGGCGAGTTGATTTCCAAACCTTATATCGACATCACGCTCAAGCTGATGGCGCAGTTCGGTGTGGGCATCATCAATGAAGACTACCGTGTATTTAAAATCCCGGCCGGTGCCAAATATCATGCGCCCGAACATTTATATGTAGAAGGCGATGCCTCCAGCGCGTCTTATTTCTTAGGCGCAGGCCTGATTGCGGGTACACCCATCCGCGTGACCGGCATCGGTGCGCACAGCATCCAAGGCGATGTTGCCTTTGCGCGCGAATTGGAGAAAATCGGTGCAGATGTGATTTGGGGCGAAAATTTTGTTGAAATTTCCCGTCCTGCCGATCGCAAGATTCAGGCTTTTGATTTGGATGCCAACCATATTCCAGACGCGGCCATGACCTTGGCCATCATCGCACTGGCCACCAAACAGCCCTGCACCCTGCGCAATATCGGCTCATGGCGCGTCAAAGAAACCGACCGTATCGCCGCCATGGCAACCGAACTGCGCAAACTGGGTGCAGAAGTTATCGAAGAAGCCGAAGCCATCCATATCACGCCACCCGAAACACTTACCTCCGATGCCGTCATCGATACTTACGACGACCACCGCATGGCCATGTGTTTCTCACTAGCTTCGCTTTTGGGCATCCCCGTCATCATCAACGACCCGAAATGTACGCATAAAACTTTCCCCGACTATTTCCAAGTTTTTGCATCATTGACCAACTGATTGATTATTCAAATTTTCAGACGGCCTGTTGCATACAAAAAACACAGGCCGTCTGAAAAATAAAAATAAAACTATACTTTTTCTTAATTTATGCGATAATAGCTAAATAAATTCTTAGCGATTCATATTTCCTTTCGGAGAGAAAACATGTCAGACGAAAAAAGCAAAGCCTTAGCCGCCGCCCTTGCCCAAATCGAAAAAAACTTCGGCAAAGGCTCCATCATGAAAATGGACGGCAGCCAACAGGAAGAAAACCTTGATGTTATTTCCACCGGCTCCCTCGGCGTAGACTTGGCACTCGGCGTTGGCGGTCTGCCCCGCGGCCGCGTGGTTGAAATTTTCGGCCCGGAATCCTCCGGTAAAACCACACTCTGTCTCGAAGCCATTGCTCAATGCCAAAAAAATGGCGGTATCTGCGCATTCATCGATGCCGAGCATGCTTTTGACCCGATTTACGCCCGTAAACTCGGCGTAAAAGTCGAAGAACTCTATCTCTCCCAACCGGATACCGGCGAGCAGGCATTGGAAATCTGCGATACATTGGTGCGCTCAGGCGGTATCGATATGGTCGTTGTTGACTCCGTAGCCGCACTTGTGCCTAAAGCCGAGATCGAAGGCGAAATGGGCGACAGCCACGTCGGCCTGCAAGCCCGCCTGATGAGCCAAGCCCTGCGCAAACTGACCGGCCACATCAAACGCACCAATACATTGGTTGTTTTCATTAACCAAATCCGTATGAAAATCGGCGTGATGTTCGGTAGCCCTGAAACCACAACCGGCGGTAACGCACTCAAATTCTATGCCTCCGTCCGCCTCGACATCCGCCGTACCGGTCAGATTAAAAAAGGTGATGACGTTATTGGTAACGAAACCAAAGTCAAAGTTATCAAAAACAAAGTTGCGCCTCCATTTCGTCAAGCCGAATTCGATATTCTTTACGGCGAAGGCATCAGCTGGGAAGGCGAATTGATCGACTTGGGCGTCAAACATGACATCGTTGAAAAATCCGGTGCATGGTACAGCTACAACGGCGCAAAAATCGGCCAAGGTAAAGACAATGTACGCGTTTGGTTGAAAGAAAATCCTGATATCGCCAACGAAATCGATGCCAAAATCCGTGCGGCAGTCGGTATCAATGTCGATATTACCGAAGGCAAATTGGACGACACCGACGGCGAACGTCCTGAGGAATAAGTCTGTTTGAAATTAAAGGTTAAAAAAGACCAAATAAAGGCCGTCTGAAATCCGACCATTAATCGGATTTCAGACGACCTTTTATTCAATACTGCTTAAAGCCCTAATGCCTGAGCGTGAAACTCAATATGCGAATCGATAAAGCTGGCAATAAAGAAGTAGTCATGCCCATAGCCCGGACGTACTTTATATTGAATATTGAAACCTTTTTCGCGTGCGGAGCGGACAAACGCTTCCGATTGCAGGACGTCAGGATACAAAGCATCTTCACTACCGACATCAATCAAAACAGGCAATTTATGCGAGGTCGTCTGAAGCAGCTCTGTACTGTTATAGCGTTTCCATGTTTCCACGTTTTGACCCAAATAAGCTGAAAACGCCTGCCTGCCGCCTTCCGTATCGATAGGATGACATAAAGGCGCAAAGGCAGAAACCGCAGCATATCGGCCGGGATAGTTCAAAGCCAAATGCAGCGCGCCATGCCCGCCCATGCTGAAACCTGCAATGCTGCGCTCTTTCGTTACCGGGAAATTATGCCCGATCAAATCAGGCAATTCTTGGCTGATATAGCTTTCCATTTGATAATGCTGCGCCCAAGGTGCTTCAGTTGCGTTAACATAAAATCCGGCACCCTGTCCAAGATAATGTTCCTCACTGTCGGCAACATGCTGACCGCGTGGCGAAGTATCCGGAAAAACCACAATAATATTCCATTGCGCCGCAAAACGCTGGATTCCGCTTTGCCGAACCAATTCAGAACCATCACTATTTAAGCCGGAAAGAAAATATAAAACAGGCGCAGGATAACCTTTTAAGACTTGTGGCGGCAGATAGACATCAAATACCATGTCCGTCCGGCAGGTTTGAGAAAAATGGCGGTACCGTTCCTGATGCCCGTTAAACATCTTTCTGCGTTCCAGCAAATGCAATTCTGAATTTTTCATTTTATTCCTTGTAAGGAAACAGCAATAAGCAGAATGTTAGCGCAAAACCTGTCCATCGTGTTGTTGCCCCATCTTTATTAGGGCAACCAAATCTGCTTTAAACAAGACTTACCAATCATGCGAAATCATTACGCCGACGGCATTTAAAATCTATACACAATCTCTGTGGATAAATCTGTTGATAAGCTTTGGGTAATCGTAAAATTTTCTTTAGGAACAAACCAAGTCTTAAATTGACTAAAATTTAATCAAATAAAACATAATAAAATCAAATAGTTATATTTATAAGATTTTACTATAATCATACAGTAAAAATTTATAGGTAAAACAAGGTTATGCGGCTTTGTGCATAAATTAGGGTTGACATCCCTAAAAATCGCCCCGAATCAAAAGCTGCGTGAAACAACGGCCGATTTCATCAGATGCCATTCAAAAGACGCGCGGCCACACATTTTGCGTTACAATACGCACTTATTTTTAAGAAAGAAAAATACGCCATGAAAGCCTCCCAGTTCTTCATTTCTACCCTTAAAGAAGCCCCTGCCGAAGCCGCACTTGCCAGCCACAAGCTGATGATTCGTGCCGGCCTGATCAAAGCCAACGCATCCGGTCTTTATACTTGGATGCCGATGGGTCTGCGCGTATTACGTAAAGTTGAAAATATCGTGCGCGAAGAAATGGCCCGCGCGGGTAGCGTAGAGCTGCTAATGCCGGTGGTACAACCTGCCGAACTGTGGCAGGAATCCGGCCGCTGGGAGTTTTACGGTAAAGAACTGCTGCGCCTGAAAGACCGTCATGACCGCGATTTCTGCATGGGTCCGACTTGTGAAGAAGTGATTGCCGACATCGTGCGCAAAGAAGTCAACAGCTACAAACAACTGCCAAAAAACTTTTACCACATCCAAACCAAATTCCGCGATGAAGTGCGTCCGCGCTTTGGTGTGATGCGCGCGCGCGAGTTTGTCATGAAAGACGCTTATTCCTTCCATGCCGACTATGCCTCGCTTCAGACGACCTATCAAGATATGTATGACGCTTACTGCCGTATCTTCACCCGTTTGGGTTTGAAATTCCGTCCTGTTGCCGCAGATACCGGCAGCATCGGCGGTACCGGCTCTCACGAATTCCAAGTATTGGCTGAAAGCGGCGAAGACGTTATTGCATATAGCGACACTTCCGATTACGCCGCCAATATCGAATTGGCACCGACTTTGCCGCTTAAAGGCGAACGCGCTGCTGCTCAGGCCGAGTTGACCAAAGTACATACGCCAAATGTCAAAACCATTGAGTCTTTAGTTGAATTCCTCAATATTCCGGTTGAACAAACCCTCAAATCCATCGTGGTTGAGGGCGAGAACGAAGGCGAACTCGTCCTGCTGCTGTTACGTGGCGACCATGAATTTAACGACATCAAGGCAGAAAAACTGGCTGGTGTGAAATCGCCACTGACCATGGCAAGCCCTGCCGCAATTGTTGAACAGTTCGGCGCAAACGGCGGCTCTCTCGGTCCTGTCAACTTCAAAGGTAAAGTCTATGCCGATTTCGCCACCGAAAAAGGCGCTGACTGGGTGATTGGCGCGAACGAAGACGACTACCACTATACCGGCTTCAACTTCGGCCGAGATGCTGCCGAACCTGAATTTGTCGATTTGCGCAATGTCATCGAAGGCGACATCAGCCCCGACGAACAAGGCCGTCTGAAACTGGCGCGCGGTATTGAAGTCGGTCACGTTTTCCAATTACGCGACAAATATACCCAAGCCATGAATGTCAGCTTCTTGGACAATAACGGCAAATCCCAAATCATGGAAATGGGCTGCTACGGTATCGGTATTACCCGCGTTGTTGCTGCTGCTATCGAGCAAAACAACGACGAAAAAGGCATTGTTTGGACCAAAGCAATGGCGCCGTTTGAAGTCGTTATCGTGCCGATGAACTACAAAAAATCTGAAACCGTACGCGAAGCCGCTGACAAAATCTATGCCGAGCTTTTGGCTGCCGGTGCGGATGTATTGTTGGATGACCGCGACGAACGTGCGGGCGTATTGCTGAATGACTCCGAGCTGTTGGGTATTCCTCACCGCATCGTAATCGGCGATCGCGCCTTAAAAGAAGGCAATGTCGAATATGCCGAACGCCGTGACAATCAGGCTCAAGCCGTTGCGGTATCAGAAGTTGTCGCCAAGGTTCTGACTGCATTGAACGCTTAAGTCTTTTTCAATCATGAAAAGGCCGTCTGAAACTGATTATTTCGTTTCAGACGGCCTTTTTCTGTTTTAATAAATAATGTTTTTTCCGTAGCTCTCTAATATTTCTTTGATTTTCAAAATGGTTTCTTTAGGCGGCGGATGTACGCCTTTTAATTTGTATTCGTCGCCGCACAAAGCCCATTTATGTGCGCCCAATTCGTGATACGGCAAAAGCTCGACCATTTCGACATTCTCCATATCACCGATAAACTCTCCCAATAAATGCGCTGAACGCTCATCATCGGTGTAGCCTGGAACAACCACATAACGAATCCGTGTCGGCTGATTGCGTTCGGCAAGATAGCGCGCGAATTTCAGCGTTTTGGTATTTGGAATACCGACAAGCACTTTATGAATTTCAGGATCGATTTGTTTTAAGTCGAGCATGACCAAATCGGTATGATCGAGCAAATCATCCAAAATCGAGTCATAGTGCAAAGCATAGCCATTGCTGTCGAGACAAGTATGAATATCGTGTTCCCGACAGGCCGTAAACCAATCGCGTACAAACTCATATTGCAATAACGGCTCGCCTCCGGTTGCCGTTACGCCTCCGCCTGTCGCACGCAGATAATGACGATAGGTCATTACCTGCTTCATCACAGTTGCCACATCCAATTCCTGCGCCTGCTCGGTATGGAGATCCCATGTGTCGCGATTATGGCAATACAGGCAGCGCATCAGGCAACCTTGCAAAAAGAGCACGTAGCGCAAACCCGGACCATCGACAGCACCACAAGATTCAATCGAATGAATAATACCTTTGCCGTTATAGTGACGGTGGCCAAGGTCTTTCAGTTCCGGCTCGGGGGTAATGGCAAAAGTCGTGGACATAGTGTTCGGCTCAAAAATGTTTTTGCTTATATGGATTGTACGATAATAAAGGCCGTCTGAACATTTCAGACGGCCTCGGAGCTTTGTTTCAAAACAAACCAAATGCAAATTTAGCTTCTGGTTTGTTTCCCCACCTGGATTACATGGTTTCTGTGAACGTACGGGTAATCACGTCAAGCTGTTGCTCGCGGGTCAACGAGTTGAAGCGAACCGCATAACCGGACACACGAATGGTCAACTGCGGATATTTCTCCGGATGGTGCATCGCATCTTCCAAAGTCTCGCGATTCAATACGTTGACGTTCAAGTGTTGACCACCTTCCAAAATACCGTCTTCATGGTGGAAATAACCGTCCATCAAACCGGCAAGGTTGCGTTCGCGAGAATGCTCGTCTTTACCCAACGCGCCAGGAATAATGGAGAAGGTATAGGAAATACCGTCTTTGGCAAACTCAAATGGCAGTTTGGCTACTGAAGTCAATGAAGCGACTGCACCGTTGACGTCACGGCCGTGCATTGGGTTTGCACCCGGACCAAACGGAGCGCCTGCACGGCGGCCGTCTGGAGTATTACCGGTTTTCTTACCGTAAACAACGTTGGAGGTAATGGTCAGTACGGACTGAGTCGGGGTGGCGTTGCGGTAAGTTTTGTGGGTTGCCACTTTTTTCATGAAGCGTTCAACCAAATCACAGGCGATATCGTCAACGCGGTCGTCGTTGTTACCAAATTGTGGGTATTCGCCTTCGATTGCAAAGTCAACGGCAATGCCATTTTCGTCGCGAATCGGTTTCACTTTGGCGTATTTAATGGCAGACAGAGAGTCGGCAGCCACAGACAGACCGGCAATACCGCAAGCCATCGTACGGATCACATCACGGTCATGCAATGCCATCAATGCAGCTTCGTAGCTGTATTTATCGTGCATGTAGTGAATGATGTTCAAGGCAGTAACGTATTGGGTTGCCAGCCAATCCATGAATTTGTCCATGCGCGCAAAGACAGTGTCGTAGTCCAAGACTTCGTCCATAATCGGTTCGGTTTTCGGGCCGACCTGGTCTTTGGATTTTTCGTCCACGCCGCCGTTGATTGCGTACAGCAGGGTTTTTGCCAAGTTGGCACGGGCGCCGAAGAATTGCATTTGTTTGCCGACAATCATTGGGCTCACGCAGCAGGCAATAGCGTAGTCATCGCTATTGAAGTCAGGACGCATCAAGTCGTCGTTTTCGTATTGGATAGACGAAGTGTCGATAGATACTTTGGCGCAGTACTCTTTAAAGCCTTGTGGCAGTTGTTCAGACCACAAGACAGTAATGTTTGGCTCAGGAGACGGACCCATGTTGTACAGTGTGTGCAACACGCGGAAGTTGGTGCGTGTTACCAAGGTACGGCCGTCCAAGCCCATACCGCCGATAGATTCGGTTGCCCAAATCGGGTCGCCGGAGAAGAGTTGATCGTATTCCGGAGTACGCAGGAAACGGACCATACGCAGTTTCATCACTAAATGGTCAATGAATTCTTGCGCTTGAGTTTCGGTAATCACACCATTTTTTAGGTCGCGTTCAATGTAGATGTCCAAGAATGAAGATACACGGCCGAAAGACATCGCCGCACCGTTTTGAGATTTAACGGCAGCGAGGTAGGCAAAGTAAGTCCATTGGATGGCTTCTTGTGCATTTTTTGCAGGGCCGGAAATATCGTAGCCGTAAGAAGCCGCCATTTCTTTCATTTGGCCCAATGCTTTGTATTGCTCATTGATTTCTTCGCGGCGGCGGATCACTTCTTCCAAGTCCACACCGTTTTCCAAATCGGCTTGCAGTGAGTTGAACTGGTTGAGTTTATCTTTCATCAAAAAGTCGATACCGTACAATGCAACACGACGGTAGTCACCGATAATACGGCCTCGGCCATAAGCATCCGGCAGACCGGTAATCACGCCTGATTTACGGCAACGGCGGATGTCGGGAGTGTAAACGTCAAACACGCCTTGGTTATGGGTTTTGCGGTATTTGGTGAAAATTTCGCTGACTTCAGGGTTCAATTCAACGTTGTACACTTTGCACGCGTCTTGCACCATTTTCAAACCGCCAAACGGCATGATGGAGCGTTTCAAAGGCTCGTCTGTTTGCAGGCCGACGATGGTTTCCAAATCTTTGTTGATATAGCCTGGAGCGTGGCTGGTAATACCGGATATGATTTGCGCGTCGATTTTGTACGGCTCGTGCGTACGGTTTTCTACTTTAATACCTTCTAATACGTCCGCCCACAGTTTGGTTGTGGCTTCGGTTGCTGGTGCCAAGAAAGAAGCATCGCCTTCATAAGGCGTGTAGTTTTTCTGAATAAAATCGCGAACATCTACGTTGGTTTCCCAGTTACCGCCAGTAAAACCTTCCCAAGCGGCAGGACGTTGCTGAACATCATTTGACATATCAAGCTCCTAATTTTATTGGAAATATAGACTGTAAATTTCTGAAAGGATAGCACTAATACCCTTCCATTTACAGGAGTTTTCTTGAAATAAAATTACAGACTAGCCTTTTCTTGACTTACATCAATGAGAATAATTGTTACTTGGCACTACATCTCGGTTTCCAAACACTCGCGTTTAAAAACGGCGTAGAATACGAAATTCAGCCCTGAAGACAGACATCCTTCAGGGCTGAATTTTTATTGCATTTCATATAAAAGGCCGTCTGAAACATTCAGACGGCCTTTTATTCACTTAATCAATTAAGCAAACGGGTGGTGCAAAACGATGGTTTCTTCACGGTCAGGACCAGTTGAAACAATGGCTACAGGTGCACCGCACACTTCTTCAATACGTTTCAGATAAGCTTTAGCGTTTTCAGGCAGCTTGTCATATTCTTTCACACCGAAAGTCGACTCGCTCCAACCCTGCATGGTTTCGTAAATCGGTTTGCAGGTTTCTACCGCATCGGAGCCGCAAGGCAGAATGTCGGTTTTGCTGCCATCAGGCAATTCATAACCTACACAGATATTGATGTTCTCAATACCGTCCATCACGTCCAGCTTGGTAATGCACATGCCGGAAATGCCGTTAACTTGAATAGAGCGTTTCAGAGCAGCCGCGTCAAACCAGCCACAACGACGCGCACGACCGGTTACAGAGCCGAATTCATGGCCGCGTTCAGCCAAGCCTGCGCCCACTTCGTCAAACAATTCAGTCGGGAATGGACCGGAACCCACGCGGGTAGTATAGGCTTTAACGATACCCAAAACGTAATCCAGCATTTGCGGACCTACACCTGCACCGGCAGAAGCGGCACCAGCCAAGCAGTTGGAGGAAGTCACAAACGGATAAGTACCGTAGTCGATGTCCAGCAACGTACCTTGTGCACCTTCAAACAACAGGCTTTCGCCTTTTCGGTTTTTCTCGTTCAAAACACGGGAAACATCGGTAATCATCGGCGTAATGCGCGGTGCAACTTTTTCAATGACCGCCATCACATCTTCAACTTTTACCGGCTCGGCATTGTGCAGGTGTTGCAACTGAACATTGTAATAAGCCAAAACAGCTTCCAGTTTCTCAACCAGTTTTTCAGGGTGCAACAAGTCCACCACGCGAATCGCGCGGCGGGCAACTTTATCTTCATAAGCGGGGCCGATGCCGCGACCGGTTGTACCAATTTTGCCTTTACCCCGGGAAGCTTCGCGAGCTTGATCAAGCGCGATGTGGTAAGGCAGAATCAATGGGCAGGTTGGCGCAATTTTCAGACGGCCTTCGACGTTTTTCACACCGGCAGCGTTCAATTCGTCGATTTCACCCAACAATGCTTCAGGAGAAACGACAACACCTGAGCCGATGAAGCAATCCAAAGTCTCATGCAAAATACCGCTTGGAATCAGGCGCAAAATGGTTTTTTTGCCACCGACGACCAAAGTATGGCCGGCATTGTGGCCGCCTTGGAAACGTACAACACCGCTGGTTTCTTCCGCCAGCCAGTCAACAATCTTACCTTTGCCTTCATCACCCCATTGGGCACCGATTACGACAACATTTTTAGCCATAGCCATCTAACCTTATTTCAGATACAAAATTTCAAAATAAAACTCAATCGTTCAAAGCGATTACTTTCCAAACGCCGTCTACCTGTTTCAGACGGCCTGTAACCTCTTCCGAACCGTTATAGCCGATACCGTAATCGATAACGACACATTGTCCTTGTTCGCGCAAAGCATCTACCGCTTCTTGAGCCGCAGGCATGTCTTTTACATCGACAGCCACCACGGATTCCCGTCCGATAGCAGGAAGGCGGCCGATAAAGCTGCGCAAATCAAAACTGAATCCGGCCGCAGGACGCGCACGTCCGAAGTATCCGCCCAATCCATCATAACGGCCGCCGCGTGCCACGGCATCATGACGGTTTGAACCATAAGCCGCGTAAAGCAAACCGGTATGGTAATTATCAACGCGCAGTTCCGACAAATCGATATGCACTTTTTGATTTGGGAACGCATCGCATACTGCCTGCAATTCATCCAAAGCCGCACTGACTGCGGACAATTCCGGTAATTTCTCTCTAGCCAAAGTCAGCACTTCACGACCGCCGTACAGTCGGGGCAACAGTGAAAACGCTTTTGCCCACATGCCATCTAGTTTCCACTCTTTGACCAACTGGCTGACGGCCTCGGCATCTTTGTCCTGCATTGATGACAGCAGAATTGCCGATTGCTGCACATCCAAATGCGCGGCATTTGCCAAAGCACGGAATACGCCGATATGGCCCAATGAAAGCAAAACTTCGCCCATATCGGCGATTTTCATGCTTTTCAGCATCAAATCAATCAATTCAATATCCGCTTCAATGCCTTCCAAGCCGTACATTTCCGCACCGGCCTGTAAAGGCTCGCGCATATTGAGCAATCCGTCAGGCCGCGCATGAAGCACTGAACCTGCATAGCATAAGCGGTTAATGCCTTGATTGGCGGAAAGCAAGTGGGCATCAATACGCGCCACCTGCGGTGTAATATCCGCGCGGATACCGAGTTGACGGCCACTGAGCTGATCAACGACCAAAATGGTTTTCAAAGACAAACCGGCATCGATATGCGTCAATAAGGAATGGCTGTATTC
>NZ_JBQCTZ010000079.1:0-15752 GCF_051963715.1 Neisseria sp. P0001.S005
TTTTTTTCAACATGTTAATGACTTTCGTATTCGGGTAATTGTTCTCGTCGGAGCATATCATAATAAAAATATGCTTGATTCTCAAGTGTTCGGCTGTTAGGGACTGTTAAGGCGCAGGGATTTCTGACCAAAAGGAAGAGGTTTGTTCCATTTGTCCGTAGGCAGTCAAATCGACTTGCAAGGGGGTAATCGTGATGAAGCCGGACGCGCATTCGCCAAAGTCGGTACCTTCTTCGCTGTCGGAAACATCGCCGACCGGCCCAATCCAATAAATTTGTTCGCCACGTGGATTATACATGGGAACAATGCTTTGTTCATGATGACGACGGCCGAGCCGTGTAATTTTTATGCCTTGGATATCCTCAGGTGCGACGGCTGGGATATTGATGTTCCATAAGATGGGTTCGGAAATAGGGCGTTTGAGAAAGTAGGAAAGCAGTATCCAAGCGGCTTTTTCCGCGGTTTCCCAATAACGGCCGCTGGAGTCGGCAAGCGAGAAGGCGATGGCGGGAATGCCCATCAGGTAGGCTTCCGTCGCGGCGGCAACCGTGCCGGAATAAAGCGTATCGTCGCCCATGTTTGCGCCGTTGTTAATGCCGGACAAGACTAAGTCAGGTTTGAAATCGGCGAGGGCATGCTGGCCGACATGAATGCAGTCGGTCGGGGTGCCATTCACATAGTAAAACCCGTTTTCCGCCTGTTTCAGTTGTAAAGGACGGTCTAAAGTCAGGGAATTGCTGACACCGCTGCGATCGCGTTCGGGAGCAACCACCCTGACATTGGCAAATTCTGCACATACTCTTGCCAAAACTGCCAAACCGGGCGCAAGATAACCATCGTCGTTTGAGATTAATATGTTCATATGACAATATTGTGTCTATCGGTAAGATGGGCGGTATTGTACTGGTTTGCTTGAGCGATTGTCCACGAATCGGCAACGTTTGGGCGTAAAGGATAATAATGAAACATTATGAGTTAGACCCCAAAGCTTTATTGGGCGACGTGATTGCTTCAGACGGCAATCAGGAGATTGTTCAGCTTTCACTGCAGAAGGATAATGAAATTCCGGCATATGAGGCGGATGCGATTATTTTGCTTTTGGTTTTAAACGGTAAAGCCGAAATCAAAACGGTGGACGAAGTTTTGCAGACTGAAGGTTTACAAGTTATTCGTCTTGAGCCGATGGAGGCGCACAGTATTCGGGCGATGGCCGATAACACCAATATTTTGGTTATCAAACAATTAATTCACGAAACAGGTCTCAGCAAACGTTTGAGATTCGGAAGTTGCTGTCTGTAATGGCAATAAAGGCCGTCTGAAAAGTTTCAGACGGCCTTTTTAAAATCAACTAGGTTTATTTTAACCCTTTTTTCACCAAGTCTTCATAACCGCCATGGTTGGTTACGTTGGTGTAGCCGGCTTTTTTCAGCTCGGTCAGCGCGGCTTCTGCACGGCGGCCGCTGCGGCAGTAGAGGTTTACCGGTGCGTTTTTATCCGGGCTGACGGATTTGATGCGGTCAACGATTTGGTCATGCGGAATATTGAGTGCACCTTGCAAATGGCCTTCTTTGAATTCTTCGGCAGAGCGGACATCAATCCAAACGCCTTTTGCTTTTGCAGGTTGTGCCGCGCTTTTTTCAACCTTAGGCATAGAGGCTGCGGAAGCGGCCAAAGGAGTGGCAATAGCGGCGGCAAAAAGTACGGCGGTCAGCAGTTTCTTCATGGTTCAATCTCCTATTAGACAGAAAACAATATGATAACTTTATCAGTTTAGCATTCCATCAGGCCGTCTGAAAGGGGAGTAGGCTTTCAGACTGCCTGATTTTACAAACCGATTAGCGTTGGGTTTCTACTGCTTCCAAAGCGCGCAAAGCGTATGTATAAGCGGCACCAGCATTCAGAGCGATAGCAGTGGCCAATGCGCCGGCGATTTCGCTTTCGGTTGCACCTGCTTTGGCGGCGGCGGCGGCATGCACGCTGATGCAGCTTTCGCAACGTGTGGTAATGGCAACGGCAATGGCGATCAGTTCGCGTGTTTTGGCATCCAGTGCTTCGGCAGCGGCTGCTTGATCCAGTGCGCCGTAGGCTTGCAGCATTTTAGGATGGTTTTTACCCAGTTCACCGAATGATTTTTTTACCAAGGCGGTATGTTCAGGCCAGTCTTTAAACATGATATGTCCTTTCTTAATGTGAGTGGATAAGATAAAAAATCCTATCCGTTTGTGTTTGGTGTGTGTATTATTGCAATAATTGGAAGATTGAAATCGTCAAAACATCTCATTTATTGGTAGAAAAACACTATGGATATTTTGGATAGGCTGGTCGAATTGGCGCAGGTAAAAGGCAGTGTGGATGTTCAATGTCTGTTTCAGGGGGAATGGTATGTGCGGCATGAACCAAAGCGTGCGCATGGTTTGGTGCATATCGTAACTGCCGGTTCGGGTTATATCCGAATTGATGGGGAGCAAGAGGCCAGGCTGCTGAGTGCAGGGGATGTCATTTTTTTCCCGCGCAGCGTAGGCCATACTTTGAGCAGCGATAGTAGTTGTGAAAATCTCGGCGTCAACGTGCTGACGAGTGAAAAAGGCGCATTTAAAGTCAAGCAGAGTCATGCAGGAGGCGATGCGGCTTTGCATCTTTTCTGTGCGCGATTTGAATATGAAGCGCAGGCGGATATTATGGCAGGGCTGCCTGATACGGTTTTACTAAATATTAACCATCCTTCTTTGCAGTATTTGGTGGCATTGTTGCAATATGAGAGCAGTCAGGCTTTGTCTGGCTCGGTAGCGGTTGTGAACGCGTTGGCTTCGGTGTTACTGGTATTTCTACTTCGAGCCAGCCTGGAGAAAAATGGGGAAGCGCAATTAAGCGGTTTGCTGAATGGTTGGCAGGACAAACGCCTACGGAATCTGCTTCAGGCAGTAGTGGATAAGCCGGAAGAGGAATGGAATATCGAGAAAATGACCGCGATAGCCAACTTATCTCGCGCCCAGTTGATGCGGGTATTTAAGCAGCAGACGGGAACAAGCCCTCATGCCTTTGTTAACAGTATCCGCTTGCAGCAGGGGGCATTATTGTTGAAACAGACGGCGGATTCGGTTTTATCGGTTGCGCTCTCGGTCGGTTTTCAATCGGAAACGCATTTCGGCAAGGCATTCAAAAAGCAATATGGGATATCGCCGGGGCAATATCGTAAGAATGATCGTACTGATGAAGCGGCAGTACAAGCGGAAGAAATACCGATTTACTTTATTTGAACAGATGATAAAAGGCCGTCTGAAAGTGTAAAAATGAAATCTAAGATTTCCAAAACACTTTTCAGACGGCCTTAATTTTAAAACATATCAATCAAACAGAATTAGTCCAGTTTTTTGAAATGACGGCGACGTTCCAATTCGCTCAGGTAGCGTTTACGCAGGCGGATGGATTGTGGCGTAATTTCAACCAGTTCGTCATCGTCGATGAACTCAACTGCGCCTTCCAAAGTCAATTTGATAGGCGTAGTTAGGCGCACGGCTTCATCTGTACCGCTGGCACGGACGTTGGTCAGTTTTTTACCTTTCAGAGGGTTTACCACCAAGTCGTTGTCGCGGCTGTGAATACCGATAATCATGCCTTCGTAGACTTTGTCGTTTGGAGAAACGAACATACGGCCGCGGTCTTCCAAGTTCCACAGGGCGTAAGCAACGGCTTCACCTTGCTCTTGAGAAACCAATACGCCGTTGTGTCGGCCGGGCATATCAGGTTTAACCGGTGCGTAGTCGTCGAATACGTGGCTCATCAAGCCGGTACCACGGGTCAGGGTCAGGAACTCGCCTTGGAAACCGATCAGGCCGCGGGCAGGAATGTGGTACTCCAGACGGGTACGGCCATTGCCGTCACTTTCCATATTGGTCAATTCGCCACGGCGACGGCCAAGCTCTTCCATAACGGCGCCTTGGTTTTCATCCGGTACGTCCACGGTCAGGTTTTCGTAAGGCTCGCATTTTTGGCCATTGATTTCACGGAATACCACGCGCGGTTTGCCGACTGCCAATTCAAAGCCTTCGCGGCGCATGTTTTCCAACAAAATGGTCAGGTGCAATTCGCCACGGCCGGAAACGCGGAATACATCAGCGTCGGCAGTATCTTCAACACGCAGGGCAACGTTGGTCAGCAATTCTTTTTGCAGACGGTCGCGGATTTGGCGGGAAGTTACGAATTTGCCTTCAGTACCGGCCAAAGGAGAAGTGTTAACCATAAAGTCCATGGTCAGGGTCGGTTCGTCCACGCTCAACATAGGCAAGCCTTTAGGATTGTCTTTGTCGGTAATGGTTACGCCGATACCGATGTCTTCGATACCGGAAATAATCACGATGTCGCCGGCTTCAGCTTCTTCCAAAGGTACGCGTTCCAAGCCTTGGAAACCTAACAGTTGGTTGATACGGCCCTGGGCAACTTGTTCTTCATGATTCATAACGGCAACGACTTGGCCGGGTTTGATGCGACCGTTCAGGATGCGGCCGATACCAAGGCGGCCGGTGTAGTTGTCGTAGTCCAGTTGGGAAATTTGAAGTTGCAACGTTGCGTCTGCGTTGCCGCTTGGAGGAGGCGTGTGTTTCAAAATGGTCTCGAACAGAGGGCGCATGTCGCTGCTCTCGTCGTTTTCATCCAATTTGGCAAAGCCGGACAGACCTGAAGCATAGACGATAGGGAAGTCCAATTGTTCGTCGGTTGCGCCCAAGTTGTCGAACAATTCGAATGTTTGGTCGATAACCCAGCTTGGACGGGCAGACGGTTTGTCGATTTTGTTGATGACAACGATAGGTTTCAGACCCAAAGCCAAGGCTTTTTTGGTCACGAAACGGGTTTGCGGCATAGGGCCTTCTTGTGCGTCAACCAACAGTACGACGCAGTCAACCATGCCCAATACACGTTCCACTTCGCCACCAAAATCGGCGTGTCCCGGGGTATCTACGATGTTGATGTGGTAGCCTTCGTATTCGATGGCAGTATTTTTAGCGAGAATGGTAATGCCGCGCTCTTTTTCAAGATCGTTGCTGTCCATTACGCGCTCTTCTACTTGCTGGTTGGAACGGAATGTACCGGACTGACGCAGCAATTGGTCAACTAATGTGGTTTTGCCATGGTCGACGTGGGCGATGATGGCAATATTGCGGATTTGTTTCATGATGATTTATGTGTTTCAGCTAGGTGCTTAAAAAAAAGATAACTGGCAATTATAGCACGATTCCTAAGTGTTGACGGAGTAGAAGATTCAAAAAAATGAGGCAAAAGCAGTTGAGAATAATTCATAATTAAATTTGATTGATTTTGTTGGATTATTTGCTTTTATTTATGGTTAACGAATGTAAATGTTTTTGAGTAATACAATAGATTCTTAATACTAATGTCAAAAAAATGTTATTAAAAACAGGTAATTAATTTTTCAGATGGCCTTTTAGGCGGGTTAAATTTTTTGATAATTGTTTGTATTTTAAATAGAAAATTTGTCAAAAGTGCTACTTATGCATACAATTACCTCATTCCGTAACAACACACGAATCTTCATTTCGTGATCGTCAACTTTTAAAAGAAAGAGAAAGAATTATGCAAGGCAACCAAGCAGTTATTGATTACATGAACGAATTATTGTCTGGTGAGTTGGCTGCTCGCGACCAATATTTTATCCACTCTCGCATGTACTCTGAATGGGGTTACACCAAACTGTTCGAACGTTTGAACCACGAGATGGAAGAAGAAACCACTCACGCCGAAGACTTCATCCGTCGTATCCTGATGTTGGGCGGTACTCCTAAAATGACCCGTGCCGAGCTGAACATCGGTACCGACGTAATTTCCTGCCTGAAAGCAGACTTGAACACTGAATACGAAGTACGCGATGCGCTGAAAAAAGGCATCAAATTGTGCGAAGAAGCTCAAGACTATGTTACCCGCGATTTGATGGTTGCCCAACTGAAAGACACTGAAGAAGATCACGCTCACTGGTTGGAACAACAACTGCGTCTGATCGAATTGGTCGGCGAAGGCAACTACTACCAAAGCCAACTGTAGTCTAGCGTATAACGTATAAGGAGCTGAAAATGAAAGGCGATCGCTTAGTTATCCGCGAATTGAATAAAAACTTGGGCTTGCTCTTGGTTACCATCAACCAATACTTCCTGCATGCCCGCATTTTGAAAAACTGGGGCTTTGAAGAATTGGGCGAACACTTCTTCAAACAATCCATCCGCGAAATGAAATCCGCAGACGATTTGATCGAGCGTATTTTGTTCTTGGAAGGCCTGCCTAATCTGCAAGAGTTGGGTAAACTGTTGATCGGTGAATCTACCGAAGAAATCATTGCCTGCGATCTGAAAAAAGAGTATGAAAAACATGATGCTCTGGTTGCAGCCATCGCTCTTGCAGAAGAACAACAAGACTACGTCAGCCGTGATTTGTTGGAAAAACAAAAAGACATCAACGAAGAACACATCGACTGGCTTGAAACTCAGCAGGAATTGATTGGCAAAGTTGGTTTGCCAAACTACCTGCAAACAGCGGCGCAAGAGGACTAAAACACAAACCACTGCCAAATATAGCAGTCCCTGCTCCCATCAACGGCATATCTTTACGGATATGCCGTTTTCTTTTATGGAAATGCTTTAAGGCCGTCTGAATGTTCAGACGGCCTTGATTTTATATCGCTTTCAAACGGTATAGATAAGTGGTTTCCTTGTTTCTGGCAAACGCTAAAGGATCGGATTCATCTATTGCTTTTTTGTGTTGCGGTTTGGTTTTCAAAATATCGACTGCATTGAGTGAGGCCGTCTGAAAGCATAGGTTTAGAAAGTCTTTATCGCGCAAATGCAAGTGTTCTGCCAAGTCGGAAATAATCAGCCAGACTTCGCCGTTTGGATTTAAGTGATGACGTACGCCGTTGAGGAACGCAGTCAGCATGGCATTATTGGGGTCGTAAAGGGCGGTCTCAATAGCGGAGGTAGGTTTTGCTGGCAACCAAGGCGGATTGCAGACGATAAGGTTGGCGCAACTTTCTGGAAATAAATCAATCGATTGGATGTTGACGGCTTTATCCAAGCCTAGGCGTTCGAGGTTTGCTGTGGCGCAGGCAATTGCTTTGGGGTTGGTGTCTGTGGCAATGATGTCGGGTATGCCTCGCTTGGCCAAAATTGCGGCAATAACACCTGAGCCGGTGCCGATGTCAAAGGCCGTCTGAATATTGGGAGCGAGTGGTGCTTGGGCGATTAAATCCAAATATTCGCCACGCAGTGGAGAGAATACGCCGAAAGGAACATGGATTTTTCCGTCTAGCTGCGGAATGTCTATACCTTTTTTGTGCCATTCGTGCGCACCGATAAAGCCTAGCAGTTGATTTAGCGGTAAGAGAAACGGTTTGTCGTTTGGTGTGTCGTAAACATCGCATAGGGCGGCGTAGATGTCAGGTGAGCGTGCATTGTCCAGTTGAAAATTCGGTTGGATTTCAACGGCAAGCATATTGAGCAAACGGCTTTGCTGAGCCTGTTTCATACGGTGGGCGTGAAAGGCCGTCTGAATATCGGCAGGCGCGTCTTTCTTTTTTTCAGACGGCCTGCGGATACGTTTTTTCATTGCGGCCAAGACTTGCTTGGCATTGTGAAAATCGCCAGTCCAAACAGTTGCAGTTTGCGCGTGGGCATTTTTTAGAATTTCTGTTGCACCTGCTTCTTGTATGTAAACCGCCTGCTTGGGCGGCTTTTGTGTGCTTTCGTTACGCCATTCGATGTCGGAGCGGTTGGTAGGGATGGTGTGGGGCATAATGTGTTTCAAATCGGGGAAATAGGGGATTAGTTTACTATATTTAGGATATGTTCGGTTTGAGAGGAGCTTTTAATAGTATAAATTAGACAAAATGTATAAAAATTTCTCAGATTTTAAGATTTGTACTAATATTTTGATAAAAATAGATTGTCGTTTTGTCTAAAATGAGTATAATGCAAAACCAGAACACAATAATCTTAATCAGATTTGGACAAGGAACATCATGCAATTAGACATTGACCGTTTGGTTGCCTATTTTGGCGGCGTAAACGCGCTGGCCGAAGCCCTGAAACAGCACGATCCGGAAAATGCTGCGACCACAGCGGCTATCTACAAATGGCGTACACGCGGTTCCCTGCCTTTGGCTCAGTTGCAAAAACTGACCGCTTTGGCGGAAGCGCAAGGCAGACCGCTTGATTTGAATGCTTTTTTACAAAAAAACGAATCTCTGGAGAGAACAGAAATGACACAGACCAATCGTGTAATTATTTTTGACACTACCATGCGCGATGGCGAGCAGTCGCCCGGTGCATCCATGACCAAAGAGGAGAAAATCCGTATTGCCCGCCAGTTGGAAAAGATGGGTGTCGATGTGATTGAGGCAGGTTTTGCAGCAGCCAGTCCGGGCGATTTTGAATCGGTTAATGCGATTGCCAAAATCATTACCAAATCTACAGTTTGCTCATTGGCGCGTGCCGTTGAAAACGATGTGCGCAAAGCAGGCGAAGCTGTTTCTCCCGCTCCGAATAAACGTATTCACACTTTTATCGCTACCAGCCCGATCCACATGGAACACAAACTGAAAATGAAGCCGCAGCAGGTCATCGATGCGGCGGTCAAAGCGGTGAAAATTGCCAAAGAATACACTGACGATGTGGAATTTTCTGCCGAAGACGCAGTGCGTTCGGATTTGGACTTCCTTGCCAAAATCTTTACGGCGGTTATCGAAGCGGGGGCGACTACTATCAACATTCCCGATACTGTCGGCTACTCCATCCCTTCCGTATGGTACGAGCGTATCAGCAACATCATCAAAAGCGTTCCCAATGGCGACAAAGTAGTTTGGTCGACCCACTGCCATAATGACTTGGGTATGGCGGTTGCTAACTCATTAGCTGCTGTTCAGGCAGGTGTGCGTCAGGTGGAATGTACCATCAACGGTTTGGGAGAACGCGCAGGCAATGCCAGCCTTGAAGAAATCGTGATGGCGTTGAAAGTGCGTCATGATTTGTTTGGCTTGGAAACCGGCATCGATACCACGCAAATCGTGCCGGTTTCCAAACTGGTATCTACTATCACGGGCTATCCGATTCAGCCAAACAAAGCAGTAGTCGGCGCAAACGCCTTTGCGCACGAATCAGGCATCCACCAAGACGGCGTGTTGAAACACCCTGAAACCTATGAAATCATGACTGCCGAATCAGTCGGCTGGTCAACCAACCGCCTGACTTTGGGCAAATTGTCCGGCCGTAATGCTTTCAAAACCAAGCTGGCAGATTTGGGTATCGAATTGGAAAGCGAAGAGGCGTTGAATGCGGCATTTGCACGCTTCAAAGAGCTGGCGGATAAGAAACGCGAAATCTTTGATGAAGACTTGCACGCTTTGGTGTCTGATGAAATGGGCAGCCTGAATGCTGAAAGCTACAAATTCATCTCTCAAAAAATCAGCACCGAAACCGGCGAAGAGCCTCGTGCCAATATCGTGTTCAGTATTCGCGGCGAAGAAAAACACGCTACCGCTACCGGCTCCGGCCCTGTTGATGCGATCTTTAAAGCCATTGAAAGCGTGGCTCAAAGTGGCGCGACCTTGCAGATTTACTCTGTCAACGCGGTGACGCAAGGTACAGAAAGCCAAGGCGAAACTTCTGTCCGCCTGCAACGTGGCGATCGAGTGGTCAACGGTCAAGGCGCAGATACCGACGTGTTGGTGGCGACTGCCAAGGCTTATCTGTCTGCACTGAGCAAATTGGAATTCGGTCAAGCCAAGCCTAAAGCGCAAGGCAGCGGCATGATTTAATTTATTGAAAAGGTAAAGGCCGTCTGAAATCGTAGTGATACGTTTCAGACGGCCTTTTTATTTGGTTAAAAAATAGTTTGTTGATTGAGGTTTAAGCAGTCGGTCTTGTTCGACAGACAATACGCCGTTTACTTTTTTGAAATAGGTAATGGCATCTTCAATATTGGTCTTGGAGGACGGACGAATAGCAACGCCGTTCAGGTTTTTGTATTCGTAAACCAAAGTTGCGCCCGAGGTTTTCACTGCTTTTAGCAATGGCGCAGAACCGGTTTGGGCATCATAGAAGATAATCAGATTGCCGGTTGTATCTTGGGCTTGCTGTTGAGATGGGGTGGCAGTTGATTGAGCGGGAGTGCTTGGGTTTTGGCAGGCGCAAAGCAGGGTGGCGAGTAGGACGAATGTTAGGGTTTTCATGGTATTAATTCAATTTTATAAAAGACTAAGGCCGTCTGAACAATCGTAAAACGAAATCAAAGTTTCCATTTACAACTTTCAGACGGCCTTAGTTCCTTATGCTTCGGGCAACTCCATGGCTAGAACGGTTTGTTCTTGTTTAGCACGGAAAGCGGCCAGTTTTTTAGCCAATTCAGGATTTTCGTTGGCCAAAAGTGAAATGGCAAACAGCGCTGCATTGGCCGCGCCGGCTTCGCCAATGGCAAATGTGGCAACAGGAACACCTTTAGGCATTTGCACAATCGAAAGCAGGGAGTCTTCGCCACGCAGATATTTGCTGGGAACGGGAACGCCCAAGACAGGAACCGTGGTTTTGGCAGCGACCATGCCCGGCAAATGCGCTGCGCCGCCTGCGCCGGCAATGATAGCTTTGATGCCGCGTTCGCGTGCGGTTTCGGCGTATTCAAACATCAAATCAGGCGTGCGGTGTGCAGAGACGACACGCGCTTCGTATTTAACGCCGAATTCTTTGAGAAATTGTGCCGCCTGCTGCATCACCGGCCAATCGCTGTTGCTGCCCATAATAATGCCGACTTGGATCATGAGGAGTTCCTTTTGCTTGAATGGATTAAGGGTAAAAAATATTCAGACGGCCTTGGGGATGACAAGGCCGTCTGAACGTTTATCTTTGTTTGAGACTGATAGAAGCACGTTTTGCCGCTTCGCTGTTGGGGAAGCTTTGTATCAGTTTGCGCCATGTGCTGCGAGCGATGTCTTTTTGTTGCAGTTTGTATTGGCACTGGCCGATGCTGTACATGGCATCAGGAGCTTGCGGGCTGTTGCGGAATCGGTTGGCATAGCGGTTGCCGATTTCGATAACGGATTCACAGTTGCCCAGACGTTGTTGGCTTTGTAGAAGCAGGTACATATTGCGGCGGGCAATTTCGCTGCCGTTGCCTCCGTCTGCTTCTTTCAAAATGGCCACTGCGGCAGAGAAGTTGTTGCGCTGATAGTATTTTTGCGCCTGATTATAAAGGCGCAGTTCGTTTTGCGAAGCTGAGTCTGTTTCAGACGGCACTCTGCCACCATTGGCCAAATAATTCATTTTCAGCTTGCGGTCGTCCAATCGCTGGGCTTTGGGGTTGGAAGCCGAAGTAGTCGGACGTTTGATGGTTCGTTGTTGTTCCAATGTGTGCAAGCGTTGATTTAATTCTTCAACCGTGCGTTCCAGTCGGGCAATTTGTATACCTAAGTGGTCAATCTGGGTTTGTGCGTCCAAACGCGGATAGGGAATACTTTTTTCATGCAAAGGCTCACGCGGAATATCCGGCAGAACGAAGTTGGGATTGTCGGCAGGTTGGGGAGGATGGGAAACGGCGCATGATGCGGCTAATAGAGTAAGCGGCAAAAGAAACAGGGAATGTGATAATGTTTTCATCGGATTGTGTCGTTTTATTTTTTTAGTAGCAATGTCAAACCGTCGCCGACAGGCAGGGTAATGGGAATAATGCGTGTATCGTGCGGCAGATTTTGGTTGAAATGGCGCAGGATATCCAAGCTGGGCGGATCATTTTCGGCAGCTTCATTCATGACGCGTCCTCCCAACAAGATATTGTCGATGGCAATCACGCCGCCACTCCGTACCAGTTTCAAACAGCGTTCAAAATATTGCGGCGTAGGCGGTTTGTCGGCATCGATAAGTGCCAAGTCGTAGCTTTCTGATTCGCCTTGCGCAATCAAATCGTCCAAAGTCAGCAAAGCCGGTTGCAGATGAAGCGAGATTTTATGCGCTACGTTTGCTGCCTGCCATGTTTCGCGGGCAATATCGGTAAAGGTTACATTAATGTCGCAAGCCGTGATTTTGCCGTCTTCGGGGAGGGAAAGCGCCATGGCGGTGCTGCTGTAACCGGTAAAGACGCCAACTTCCAAATATTTTTTGGCATTCAACAATTTGGCCAACCACACCAACATGGTTGCCTGCTCTCGGGCGATGGCCATCTTTCCCAGACGATGTGATTGGGTACGCTCGCGCAATGCGGTCAAAACGGGATGTTCGGATTGACCGATGCTGTTGAGGTAATGTTGTAATGCCGGATCGGTATTGTGCGTGTTGGTTGTCATGCCGATACGGGATTAGTCTTGATAGTAGGTATAGGGTTTTTTGTTGACTTTGGCCGCTTCAAATTCGGCCTGCTCTGTCGGATTGAGGGTAACATCCCACAGCAAATGGCGGTTTTCGAGGCGTTGCGCTTCCATTTTGGGATTGTCTTCCATGAGTTTGTCGAGGAATTGGGTAGCTTCGGATTTGTAGTGGTACATGATGTTCTGCCTGAATCGTTGTCAGACCGACATTATAGCCGATATTTTTTGCCAATACGCTAATTAATCGAACTTCCATAAGGTATAATGGCACGTCTTTTTTAGGCCGTCTGAAGCCTTTGCTCAATGTTTTGCCCCTTCTGCGGCAGAATATTGTGCAAAGGCTTAAGCCAGACAAGTTTCAGACGGCCTTTTTTATTGTGAAAAGAGCTGCTTATGTTAAAAAAATGGCTACATAAAGTGTTGCCTAAAAAACACGTCAAATCGTTACCCGAAAAGGAAATTATCCCGATTGAGCAACACGGTATCCGCGCGGATATGTTGAGCTTTGCTGCGGAGAAAATTGCCAAACGTCTGCATGAAGCCGGTTTTCAGGCTTATGTTGTAGGCGGTGCCGTTCGGGATTTGTTGCTCGGGGTCGAGCCCAAAGACTTTGATATTGCAACAGATGCCACGCCGGAGCAAATCCGCAAAGTATTCCGCCGCAGCCGCATTATCGGCCGCCGTTTCCAAATCGTTCATGTGATGATTGGTCCAGAAACCATTGAAGTGACGACGTTCCGCGGTGGCGATAAGGTTCAGCAAAATGCGCAAGGCCGAATTATGAAGGACAATACTTACGGCAGCATTGAAGAAGATGCCATGCGTCGCGACTTTACCTGTAATGCGCTGTATTACGACCCAATTAAAGAGGAGATTTGGGATTTCCATCAGGGCGTGGCTGATGTTGCCGATAAAAAATTGGTGATGATAGGCGATCCTGCCGAACGCTATCAGGAAGATCCTGTCCGTATTCTTCGCGCTGTACGTTTATCGGGCAAGTTGGGCTTTGAAGTGGAAGAGCAAACGGCTTTGCCGATTACCGAATATGCAGGCCGTCTGAAAAATGAGCCTGTGGCCCGTCTTTTTGACGAAATTCTGAAAATCCTGTTTTCTGGTTATTCCCGTGCCTGTTTGAAACGGTTGAACGAGTTGGGCATTCCCGAAGGCATCCATCCGCTTTTAGATGCCTTGAAAACTGCTGAAGCGGCCAATAAATGTATGATTATGTTGGCGTTGAAAAATACCGACGAACGTATCCGTGCGGATAAGTCCGTTTCCGTTGGTTTCGTATTGGCGGCGGTATTGTGGCCGACACTAAATGCTATGTGGCAACGAAATCTGAACCATGGACAAAAACCTGTCCCTGCATTGATGGATGCGATGAACACTATGCGTGATACGGTAGAGAAGGGTTGGGGCGTGCCACAACGATTTTCTGCAACCATGCGTGAAATCTGGCAATTTCAGCCGCAATTCGACAATATGCGCGGTGCACGCCCGTATCGCCTGCTATCACAAGCCCGTTTCCGAGCCGCTTATGATTTCCTGATTTTGCGTAGCGAGGTTGGCGAGGTTGATAAAGAGATGGCTTCTTGGTGGACAACTTTCCAACATGCCGATGAGGAAACCCGTCAGCAAATGACTGCGGCCAATGATCACAAACGTCAGAAACAAAGTGGATCAACTGATGGAAAACTCAAACGTCGCCGTCGTCGTCCGAAAAAGAAAACCACTGAGGCTGAATAAATTATCAAAATAAATTTAAGGCCGTCTGAAACCATTGAATCTTTTGAGATTTGGTTTTTCAGACGGCCTTTTCGTATTCCAATAAAAAACCGCAGGTCTTTCAACCTGCGGTTTGTTTTTACGATTTGTTTTCTTCGCTGTCGAGGAAGCTGCGGAGGCGGTCGCTGCGGGTTGGGTGGCGCAGCTTGCGCAGGGCTTTGGCTTCGATTTGACGGATACGTTCACGGGTTACGTCAAATTGTTTGCCGACTTCTTCCAAAGTGTGGTCGGTATTCATATCGATACCGAAACGCATACGCAAAACTTTGGCTTCGCGCGGTGTCAGGCTCTCGAGGATTTCTTTGGTTACTTCGTGCAGGCTGGTGTACATCGCAGCTTCTGCCGGCGCAACGTTGTTGGCATCCTCGATGAAATCGCCCAAGTGCGAATCATCGTCATCGCCAATCGGTGTTTCCATGGAAATCGGCTCTTTGGCGATTTTCATGATTTTGCGGATTTTGTCTTCCGGCATTTCCATCAGCTCGGCCAGTTTGGCAGAATCAGGCTCTTCACCGGTTTCTTGCAGGTATTGGCGCGAGATACGGTTCATTTTGTTGATGGTTTCAATCATGTGAACCGGAATACGGATGGTACGTGCTTGGTCAGCAATGGAACGGGTAATTGCTTGACGAATCCACCATGTGGCGTAAGTTGAGAACTTGTAGCCGCGGCGGTATTCGAATTTGTCCACCGCTTTCATCAGGCCGATATTGCCTTCTTGAATCAAATCAAGGAACTGCAAGCCGCGGTTGGTGTATTTTTTGGCAATGGAAATAACCAAACGCAAGTTGGCCTGAATCATTTCCTGTTTGGCTGCTGAGGTTTCTTTTTCGCTCAACACCATGTTTTTGTTGATTTCTTTCAACTCTTCGATGGAAATGCGGGTTTCGGCTTCCATATTTGCCAGCTCGGTTTGTTTTTCGAGGATGGCGTGGCGGAAACGATCCAACGCATTTGCCCATACACGGCCTTTGGCTACTTCTTCTTCTACCCATTTCAAATCAGTAATGGCGGGCAGGAAGTTTTTGATGAAGTAGTCGCGTTCCATGCGGACGCGGTCGATACAGATGTCGCGGGTTTCACGTTCGAGTTTGCGGATGTTTTCAACGCGGCTGCGCAGGTTGCTGCTCAGGTTTTCGATTTGACGTGTGGCAAAACGGACTTCCAACAGTTTGTTGGCAATGGCATCGCGGTGTTTCAGGTAGTTGGCATGTTGGCTGCCGTGTTTTTCCAACTGCTTGATCATTTTGCCGTATTCGCTCTCGATAAAGGCGAAGTGTTCCAAAACTTTTTGTTTCAGTTCGGCCAAATGGGCGGCTGATATGGCTTCAGAGTCGCTACCTGAACCGTCTTCATCTTCATCGTCGCCATCTTCATCATCGCTATCGGTTTCGCCTTCTTCGCTATCTGGTTTGGCATTTTCCAAATGACCCAAGCCCAATTCGTTCAATAAGACTTCGTTAGGGTCGATGATGGCTTCAACGACTTCATCCACACGGATTTCATCGTTGCGGACTTGCTCGATCAAAGCCAGAATTTCAGCAATCGAGCCTGGGCAGGCTGAGATTGCCTGCACCATGTTTTTCAGTGCATTTTCGATTTTTTTGGCGATGATGAT
>NZ_JBQCTZ010000080.1:0-15657 GCF_051963715.1 Neisseria sp. P0001.S005
GTAAACACGGCCAACACGGCAATCCATTTGCGCACGCCTTCAATGTTGCTCCAAATAAACCGCCACAACCCTTTTTCAGGCGTTTTCGGGGCGGCTTCGGGATAAGGGTCGATGCGGGACTCGAACCATGAGAATATTTTTTTAATCATTGTTTTTACAAATTTGATAAGACGGCCAGGCCGTCTAAAAAGGATAACTCAAATACATTCAAGACTGTATTTTACGGGAAAAATCCGACTGATGAAAGCAGATACCGTCAACCCTGCCAAACCAATCTATCGGCTTGACCATCTAAAAATCCCTTTGCTTTGCCCAAAACAAAGGCCGTCTGAAACTTTTCAGACGGCCTTTGCCGGATTTAGGCTAATCCTAAAATTACTCTTTACGTTGACGGCCCAAATCGGCAGCGGCAGTAAACAAAACGTCGGTAGAAGAGTTCAACGCCGTTTCAGCAGAGTCTTGGATCACGCCGATGATGAAACCGACGGCAACCACCTGCATGGCCACATCGTTGTCGATACCGAACAGGCTGCACGCCAAAGGAATCAGCAGCAACGAACCGCCGGCCACACCGGATGCACCGCACGCGCTGACGGTAGCCACCAGGCTCAGCAGCAAGGCGGTGGCGAAGTCAACCGTAATGCCTTGCGTGTGCGCCGCAGCCATCGCCAAAACGGTAATAGTGATTGCCGCACCGGCCATATTGATGGTTGCACCCAATGGAATGGAGATAGAGTAAGTGTCTTCGTGCAGACCCAGTTTTTTCGCCAATGCCATGTTCACAGGGATATTGGCGGCGGAAGAACGGGTGAAGAATGCATACACGCCGCTTTCGCGCAGGCAGGTAAACACCAGCGGGAAAGGATTTCGGCGGATTTGCGACCACACAATAATCGGGTTGACCACCAAAGCGATAAACAGCATACAGCCAAGCAATACGGCCAACAGCTGCATATAACCGGCAAGCGCTTCAAAACCGGTTTCCGCAATGGTAGAAGACACCAAGCCGAAAATACCCAGCGGCGCAAAACGGATAATCCATTTCACAACCGTCGAAACGGTATCGGCCAAATCGGCCGCCACTTGGCGGGTCGTATCCGAGCCGTGATGGCGCAAAGCCGCACCCAATACCAAAGCCCAAGCCAAAATGCCGATATAGTTAGCATTGGCCAGCGCGTTAATCGGGTTGGCCACCAAATTCATCAGCAGCGTTTTCAATACTTCGACAATGCCGGAAGGCGGTGCAACGGATACATCGCCGGCCGCACGCAAAATCAGCGTGGTCGGGAATGCCATACTGGCAATGACTGCCACCACAGCCGCGGCAAACGTACCGAAAATATACAAAATCAAAATCGGTTTGATGTGGGCCTGATTGCCTTTTTGGTGTTGCGCAATGGCGGCAGTCACCAAAACAAATACCAAAATCGGCGCGATAGCCTTAAGTGCACCGACAAACAGGCTGCCCAGCAGTCCTGCGCTGATACCGACTTGCGGCGAAACTGCACCCACAATAATACCTAAAACCAAGCCGATGGCGATTTGCGCCACCAGGCTGACGCGATTGAGCGCGTTCAAAATCGGATTGCCACTTGCCATATCCGTTCCTTCACAATTTAAAGATATGTTAAAAAAGTCTTACATTCTAAAATAAAAAATCATTTGTCGGCGAAGTTTTCATGCATACCTCACAAAAACAGCACTAAAGTTTAGCATTTATGACACAGTTGGCACTTTATGCCAAAAATACAGCCAAACCCGCTCAAACCCTACTTTAAAGTATGCCCATACCGTTGCTTTACTTCTCTGTATCTTGCTTTCAGACGGCCTGAAATCTGCGCCATAAGGCCGAATACAAAGGCAACTTCATCAGTAAAAATACAAAAACATAAATATTACAATCAGATAGAAACAAACCAAAGTCCGCCCTTAAGTCGCATTTTGTAACGTTATCGCGCTAAATTTCCGTTTACAACCATAGCCTGAAACCTTGCAGAAATAATGTTAAAATCCCCAAACTGAAGAATTGTCGCTGTCGAACACACATCATGACCAAACTGACCTACCCTGTTTTATTTGCATCATTGGCGCTCGCCTACGGACACGCGTTGGCAGTAGATACTTCCGTTCCCAAAGCGGAAGACTACGAAGCTGTTCCCGAATCCGAAATGCCCAAGCAGCCCAAAGACGACCAAACAGGCAAACTCAAGCCCAAATTCCCCGTCAAAATCGACACCCAAGACAGCGAAGTCAAAGAAATGCTTGAAGAATACCTGCCGCTGATTACCCAGCAGCAGGAAGAAGAGCTGGACAAAGAACAGGTCGGCTTCCTCGCCGAAGAGGCACCCGACAACGTCAAAACCATGCTCCGGACCAAAGGCTACTTCAACAGCAACGTCAATATTCAAGACCACGGCGAGAGCTATACTGTCAACGTCATCCCCGGCCCGCGCACCAAAGTCGACAACGTCAGCGTAGCCATCCTTGGCGACGTATTGAATGACGACAACTTGGCCGAGTACTACCAAAATGCGATGGAAAACTGGCAACAGCCCGTTGGCGAAAACTTCGACCAAGATGGCTGGAGTGCGAGTAAAACCTCCGTCCTCAGCGCGGTCACACGTAAAAAATATCCGTTGGCGAAACTCACCACCACCCAAGCCACCATCAATCCCAATACCCAAAAAGCCGACTTGAACGTCATTGTGGAGAGCAACCGCCCCATTTACTTTGGCGATTTCCAAATCACCGGCACACGCCGCTACCCTGAGAGCGTGGTTTCCGGCATGGCACGTTTCCACCCCGGTTCGCCTTACGACTTGGACAAAATCCTCGACCTGCAACAGGCGCTCGAGCAAAACGGCCACTATTCCGGCGCGTCCGTACAGGCCGACTTCGATCAACTGCAAGGCGACCGCGTTCCCGTCAAAATCAACGTGACCGAAGTCAAGCGCCACAAACTGGAAACCGGTATCCGCTACGACTCCGAATACGGAATCGGCGGCCGCATCGCCTACGACTATTACAACCTCTTTAACAAGGGTTATATCGGTTCCATCGTTTGGGACATGGACAAATACGAAACCACGCTGGCCGCCGGTATCAGCCAACCGCGCAACAACCGCGGCAACTACTGGACCAGCAACGTTTCCTACAACCGCTCGACCACGCAAAACCTTGAAAAACGCGCCCTGACCAGCGGTATTTGGTATGTCCGTGACCGCAACAATATCGACGCCCGCTTCGGCCTCGAATTTATTACCGAAGACCGCAAAGTCCCCTACACCAGCTACGATTTGGGCCGAAGCCATGCCACTATGCTGACCGCCTCATGGAAACGGCAAAGCATCGAAACCGAGCTGCACCCACAAAACGGCTACTACCTCGACGGCAAAATCGGCACGACCTTGGGCAAATTCCTCTCCTCCACCCAAATGGCACGCGCCACAGCACGCGCAGGCTATTTCTTCACGCCTGAAAATAAAAAAATCGGTACATTCATCGTACGCGGACAGGCAGGCTACGTTTATGCCCGCGAGGGCGAAGAAGTGCCGTCCAGCCTGATGTTCCGCACCGGCGGCGCAACTTCCGTACGCGGTTATGAACTCGACAGCATCGGTTTGGCCGGCCCCAACGGCTCCGTCTTGCCACAACGCGCATTGGTGGTCGGCAGCCTCGAATATCAATTTCCGGTTACCAAAAGCTTCTCCGGCGCCATCTTCCACGATGTCGGCGATGCGGCAAGCAACTTCAAACACATGACCTTAAAACACGGTACCGGCTTGGGCGTGCGCTGGTTCAGCCCGGTTGCGCCGTTCTCCTTCGACATTGCCTACGGCCATCACGACAAGAAAATCCGCTGGCACATCAGCTTGGGCACAAGGTTTTAAAAAATATACTCACCATCCATTCTTTCAGACGGCCTCAGCCATTTCAGGCCGTCTGAACAACAGACAAACAGAAAAATATCATGACCGATACTGCAAACACTTCCACGCCGTCTGAACAGCAGCCCGCCCCGCCAAAGCGCAAAAAACGCCTGTTGCGCGGCTTTGTCCTGTCTGCCTTGGGCGTATTGACCGTTTCCACCGGCGCAATCGGCTGGCTGGTCGGTACGGAATCGGGTTTGCGTTTCGGTTTGTACAAAATCCCGTCATGGTTCGGCGTCAAAATCTCTTCGGACACGCTGAAGGGCACGCTGATTGAAGGTTTTGAAGGCGACAAATGGTTGATTGAAACAGAAGGTGCGGACATCAAAATCAGCAGCTTCCGCTTTGATTGGAAACCGTCCGAGTTGACCCGTCCGTCCTTGCACATCACCGAAGTCGTGGCCGGCGACATCGCCATCGTGACCAAACGCACGCCGCCCAAAGAAGAAGAGCCATCAAAAGGCCTGCCCGACAGCATAGACCTGCCCGTTACCGCCTATCTCGACCGTTTGGAAACCGGCAAAATCAGCGTGGGCAAGCGTTTTGACAAGCAGACCGTCTATCTCGACCATCTGCACGCAGCCTATCATTACGACAAAAAAGAACACCGCCTCCACATCAAAACCGCCGATACGCCATGGAGCAGCTCGACAGGCGCGGTGGTGATCGGCTTGAACAAACCCTACGTCCTCAATACCGCCATCTACACCAAAGGCCAGCTTGAGGGCGAAACCCTACATGGTACGGTGCGCCTGTGGGGCAGCCTGCAAGACGTATCCACCGACTTGCTGCTCGATAGCGACAACGTTCATTTGTCGGCCAAATCCACTATTCATCCATTCGCCGACAGCCTCAATGAAACCGTCGGCGAAATCCTGATTAAAGGTTCCAACATCAATCCGCAGGCCTTCCTGCCCAGCCTGCCCAAAGCGCGCCTGAATTTCGACGCCACCACCATTCCGTCGTTTACCAACGGCGTTGCGTTGGAAGGCTCGATTGACTTGGAAAACGACCAAGCCGGTTTTGCCGATGAAAATTATATCCCTGTCAAACGCATCCTCGGCGAATTCATCGTCGACGACAAAGGCACGGTCATGATTGAAGACATCGGCGTCGATCTGCTCAAAGACGGCAGCATCGATGTATCCGGCTCAATCGATACCGCCCAAGACCAGCTCAAACTCGCACTGGGCATCAACAATACCGGCGCAGACGACTTTGTCCGTCAAAACATCGCAGGCCGTCTGAACGGCAGTATCGACGTCAAAGGCGAAACCTCCTCCCCTGTCGTTAACTGGAATCTCGACAGCGGATTTGCACGTACAGACGGCATGCTGTTTTTCCAAACCGACAAACAGCTCGGCCAGCGCACGCTCAAGCTCGACAAAGTCCGCCTGGTTCCGCAAAACGGCGGCGAACTCAACGCCAAAGGCTCGCTCGAACTCTTCAAAGACCGCAAACTGCAACTGGACATCGTCAGCAAAGCCTTCAACCCTGCGCGTATCGATCCGCAGCTTCCGCAAGGCAGCGTCAACGGCAACATCAACTTGACCGGCATACTGGCGCAAGAGAAATTCGCCGGCAAAATGCAGTTTGCACCGAGCACGCTCAACGGCGTTCCGCTTAGCGGCAAAGCCGACGTCGCCTATGAAAACAAACACCTTGCGCGCGCCCTGACCGATCTGACCCTCGGCAGCAACATCATCAAAACCAACGGCAGCTTCGGTAAAAAAGGTGACCGCCTCAATCTCAATATTACCGCCCCCGATTTGTCGCGTTTCGGCTTCGGCTTGGGCGGCCTGCTCAACGCGCGCGGTTACATCTCCGGCAGCTTTTCAGACGGCCTCAAAACCCTTGAAGCCGATTTGAACGGCGAAGCGCGTAACTTCAAAGTCGCTGATGCCGTCAACATCCGCACCCTCGACTTCAAGCTTAAAGGTTCGCCCGATACCAACCGTCCGTTGAGTGCCGATATTAAAGGCGAACACATCGCCGTCTCCGGCGGCGCGGCCATGATCGACAACGCCAACCTGCTCATCAGCGGCACAGGCTCGCACCACCACATCCGCGGCAACAGCAGCATGGCGGTGGACAACAAACGCTACAAGCTCGACCTCGATGCCACCGGCGGTCTCAACAAAGACCAAACCCAATGGAAAGGCACGGTTGACACGCTCGACATCAACGGCGCGTTCAACCTCAAACTGCAAAACCGCCTCAACCTCGAAGCCGGCAGCGAACGCGTTTCCCTCAGCAGCGCGCGATGGGCGGCCATGGGCGGCAGCCTCAACCTGCAAAATTTCGTTTGGGACAAAAAAGCCGGCATTACCAGTAAAGGCAGCGCGCAAAATCTGCACATTACCGAGTTGCACAACTTCTACACCCCGCCTATCGAACACAACCTGGTTTTGGGCGGCGACTGGGATTTGGCGTACAGTCAAAACGCGCGCGGCTTCCTCAACATCAGCCGACAAAGCGGCGACATCATCCTGCCGGGCAAAGACCCGAAAAACAAACAACCTTTGGGACTTTCCGCGCTCGCCCTGCGCACCCGTTTCCAAAACGGCCGCATCGACAGCACGCTGGAAGGCAACACCCGCTTCGGCAAAGTTGACGGCACGCTCGGCATCGCCCAGCAGTTCGGCAACAACATCAACAACGCCCCCGTCAGCGGCAAAGTCAATATCAGCGTTCCCGATTTGGGCTCGCTCAAATCCTTTATGCCGGCCACAGCCCAAGGCATTGCAGGCCGTCTGAACGCGACCGCTACCATCGGCGGCCGACTCGGTTCGCCCACCGTCAACAGCAACCTCAACCTCCAAACCAATTACGGCCGGGCCGACGGTACCGTCAACATCGGCCAGGGCACCAGCTTCGATACCGCCCCTCTGAGCGGCAAGCTCAACCTGAACGTTGCCAACCTCGAAGTCTTCCGCAATTTCCTGCCCGTCGGCCAAACCCTCAAAGGCCGTCTGAACGCCGCCGTCAACTTGGCAGGCCGTCTGAACGATCCGCAACTGAGCGGCCTGATTAACGGCGACAACCTCTATTACCGCCATCAAACCCAAGGCCTGATTCTCGACAACGGCGTATTGCGTTCACGCCTGCAAGGTCAAAAATGGGTCATCGACAGCCTCAAATTCCACCGTGGCGGCACGATTGAGCTCAAAGGCGCGGTCAACCTTGCCAACGCCAACCCCGATGTCGACGTGGACATCGTCTTCGACAAATACCGCACCCTCTCGCGTCCAAACCGCCAACTGCAGCTCTCCGGCGCGGCCAAAGTCCTCTACAATCCGGAAAAAGGCGTATCGCTCAACGGCACGCTCAACACCGACTACGGCAGGTTTGGTTCGCAAAAATCCTCCATGCCGACCCTCGATGACGACGTGGTCGTCCTAGGCGAAACCCCAAAAGAAGCAACGGCCACCACGCCGATTAATATGAACCTTACCCTGAACATCAACGACAATGTCCGTTTTGTCGGCTACGGCGCAGACGTTACCATCGGCGGCAAACTGGCCATAACATCACGTCCGGGCGAAGCCGTCCAAGGTGTCGGTACCGTGCGCGTTGTCAAAGGCCGCTACAAAGCCTACGGCCAAGACCTCGAAATCACCAAAGGCGCGGTTTCTTTCGTCGGCCCGCTGACCGATCCGAACCTCAACATCCGTGCCGAACGCCGTCTCTCCCCGGTCGGTGCAGGTGTCGAAGTTCTCGGCAGCCTCAACAATCCGCGCGTAACCTTGGTTGCCAAAGAAGCCATGAGTGAAAAAGACAAACTCTCCTGGCTCATCCTCAACCGTGCCAGCAGCGGCAGCGACGGCGACAACGCCACGCTCTCCGCGGCCGCCAGCGCGTTGCTTGCCGGCCAAGTCAACGACCGTATAGGCCTTGTCGATGATTTGGGCTTCACCAGCAAACGCAGCCGCAACGCCCAAACCGGCGAGCTCAACCCTGCCGAACAAGTCCTGACCGTCGGCAAACAGCTCACCAACAACCTCTACGTAGGTTACGAATACGGCATCTCCAGCGCCGAACAATCCGTCAAACTCGTGTACCAACTGACCCGCGCCATCCAAGCCGTTGCCCGCATCGGCACGCGCTCCTCCGGCGGCGAGTTGAAATACACCATCCGCTTTGACAACCTGTTCGGCAAAGACGAATCAGAGCCGGAAGAGCAACAATAAGAGCCGTGAAAAAGGCCGTCTGAAATTTATCTTTCAGACGGCCTTTATCTTGTTCTACTGCATCAAAATCCGCTGCCATGCCTCCAAAAACAAAGGCCAACGGCGCAAGTTTGAAAACAAATGCAGCTAAAAAAGTAGCCAGCAAGCCATGGCTTATTCAAGATTAGCGATACATAAAGCAGATACAAAAAGGCCGTCTGAAACTGACAGGGGTAGGTTTCAGACGGCTTTTTTGAATCATCGAAACATCTTGTGCATGGCGTTGCTGATTAATTCGAGCTGTTTCTTATATTCGCGGCAACGGGGGCAGAGCGACAGGTGCACAGCAAGGGCAATGCGGTTAAAAAGACTGAGGCGTACTTGGTCTTGCTGTTTGGAAATCAGATCGGTTATTTTGCGGCATTTCTTCATGGCGTTTTCCTGTCAGGCATGGGAGAACCATTTGATTTGCAGACACTGGCGCAAGGTTTCGCGCGCACGGTGCATGATGGTGTGGTAGTTGGCATGGCTGATGCCGCATTGCTCGCGGATTTCATCGCTTGAAAAGCCGAGAATTTCTTTCATGGTAAACACGCGGGCGGTGTTTTCCGGCAGATGGTAGAGGCAGGTCTGCAAAACTTGATAGAATTCTTTATTGTTCAAACTGGCTTCAGGCGAGTCCCAGCCCTGAGGCTGTCCTTCGTCCGTCCAATGCCCGTCGGCGGCAAAATGTCCTTCAAAGGCTTCATCTAAGGCTTCTTCATCGCGCGTGACGAAAACCTGGCGTTGCCGCCCGATTTGGCGCAGGCAGTCGGTAATTTTGTTTTTTAAGATTGCAAACAGCCAGCTGCTCACTTGGGCGCCGCCTTTGAAACCCTCGGCCGCACGGTAGGCGGAAAGCATGGTTTCCTGTACGAGGTCTTCCGCCAAATCGGGGCGGTCGGGCAACTGGATACGGGCAAAGCGCAGCAGCAGTTTGCGGGATTCGGCAAGCTCTGCATCGGTCAGTTCGGGTAGGGCCATAATGTATCAGTATGAAATGAATGATCAATATGTTTCTGATTTTACGCTGATACGGAAAGAGCATGCGATTGAATCTATAAACGATTTCAGTAGTTTTTTTGTTTCGCCAAAACCGACTGTACCCGTTTCAGACGGCCTTGGTTTATGCCGCAACCAAAATGCCCTGTTCCAGCCATTCCGTCCATTTCTGCCTTAATGCGTCCTGCCAAACGTTTTCAGACGGCATGAACTCTGCCAGCATGGTTTGCAGGCCGTTTAGGGAAGTGGGCGTTTCTGCCAGCGTTTCCAGCAATAAGGCGTCGAAATCGTCAAGCGTTTGATACATCACGTCGTCTTCCTTATCGCGCCACACCAAAACAGCAGTTTCCGCCTCCTGCAATTCGTCCGTTACATCATACTGATAACGGCGCACAAAGGCGGCGGGAGAAAGGGTGTAAGCTAAATCGTCTGAATCGGCGTGGGTTGTTTGGCTATCGGTTTGTGCGGTTTCGGCGAGCAGCTGGGTGTGTTCAAAGTCCATCAATGCCAAGAGGTCGTCTGAAAGCGGCAGGCTTTGGCAATATTGGAGGAACTCGCCGGGGATTTCTTGAAAATAGGGCGTTTGGGCGCGCACGTCGCGGACGAAACCTTCTTTCAGACGACCCCATTCTTCGCTGTCAAAGTATTGCAGCGTTTCGGTATAACAACGGTCGATAAAGCTGTGAATATTGTTGCGTATCAGGCGGATATAGACGTTCAAGCGCTCTTGCGGCAGTCCGTCTGCGGCTTTGCCTTCGCGTATGGCTTGGGCAAAGCGGTGTTGGTATTGGGCGGAGGTTTCAGGCTGCACGGCGGTATTCCTTTCCGGCACGCATTTGATAGTCGGCGATTTTGGCGACTTCGGCTTCGAGTTCGGCAAAAGGCGGAAAATTGAAATCGCGTTCTAACAGGGTGGGCGGAATCGTCGGCAACTTGGCATAGGCCAGTTCGAGCAAGTCCCAAACGGTCGGCAAAACTGCCGCGCCATGGGTATCAATCAATAATTCGGGCGTTTCGACATCGTGTCCGGCGATGTGGATGTAGCACACGCGCTCTGCGTCAACGTTTTCCAAAAAGGCTTCGGGCGACAACAGTCCGTGGTTAACGGCGTTGACGTAGATATTATTCACATCGAGATGAATGCCGCAGTCGGCTTCGCGGGCAACGGCGTTGAGAAACTCGACTTCGTTCATTTTGGCAAGCGGGGAATGCAGGTAGTAGGAAGTGTTTTCTACGGCAATGCGGCAGCCCAACCGGTCTTGCACTTCACGGATACGCCGCGCGGTATGTTGCACCATTTCTTCAGTGAAAGGCAGCGGCAACAAATCGTAAAGATGACCGCCGTCGTGGCAATAGCTCAAATGGTCGGAGAAAAACGTGCAGTCATAACGGCGCATCATTTCTTTGATGCCGTCTATCAAGTCGGTATCCAGCGAGGCTTGTCCGCCCAATGACATGGATAATCCGTGCAATGCCAGCGGCAGCCGCTCTGCCACGCGGTCAAACTGTTTGCGCGCCCTGCCGCCCATTTTCAGCCAATTTTCGGGGGCGGCTTCGATAAAGCGTATCGGGCTGTCGTCTGAAAGCGAGAGGAAGTCTTCCGCCAAGTCGCGGCGGTAGCCCAAGCCTGCATGTTGAATCATGGTGATGTCCTGTTATGGTGCCGTATGAACGACAAAGTCGCATTTTCGTTTATAAAATGCGACTTTGTTAAAGGTATATTGCAGGATTATTTAGAACCGCATTTACCTTCGCCGCATTTGCCTTCTACTACTTTGGCAGCTTTGGCTTTAGATGCTTTGCCTTTTTTAGCGTGAGTTTTTTCCACGGTTGAACCGCATTTGCCTTCGCCACATTTGCCTTCGCTTGCTTTAGAAACAGCGCTTGCACCGCATGAACCTTCACCGGCTTTAACCGCACCGCAAGAGCCTTGAGCAGATTTTTGAACACCTGCTTTGCTGCTTAACGGTTTATCAGCGGCAACAACACCGGCAGCCAGAGACAGGGACAATGCACCGGCCAGAGCAGCAGCTACATTTTTTTTCATTTTAACTTCCTTTTAAAAATATGGGTTTAAATAAATCAAGGGATAATATCGGGCATTTAAAGTCGGCCCGCGACCGTGAATCATTAAAGAAAATGCTTGATACGACAACAGCGTTTCTTCAGCAGGGCATCCAAAGACAGACCGCCTGCGCCCTGCAATAGGACAGGAAATAAAACCACCAAATAAATCAGTGCCATTTTATAACCGTTGTCGCACACATTGTACCCCAAGCCGGCATGTACCGCAGACCATGCGACAGCCGTTACGACCATCAATCCCAGCGCGGACAGCCGCGTTGCCAAGCCGACGATGAGCAGCGCAGGCAAAACCAGTTCCGCCCACATGGCCAAATTCCAGTTGACCGTATCCGGCAACAAATTGAACGGAAAGGGAAATTGACTGTTGATATCTGCAAACCAGTTTTCCCCGTTCCATTTTTCCAGGCCGGACTCAAGAAATTCATACGCGGCAAAAAGCCTGAGTGTCAACAAGCTGAAAGCCGCCTGCCAAGAGGGGTTGGATGAGGTGTTCATCTATTTTCCTTATCAATGTGTGTCGAATGGGATGGGACGAAAAATCAATCGGCACCATCCCATATTTCATGCCTGTTTAGACGAGACAGCTTTGGAAAACTGACAAAACAAATAAAGTTATTTTCTTATTCATTGTTTTATAAAGATTAAAATTTCAAAAAGGCCGTCTGAAACACCATGCTTGATTGGGCTTCAGACGGCCTTTGACAATAAACGCGATCAATTAATCCGCTTGTTTGCACAATTCGACAATTTCCGCGCCGTATTTGTCGGTTTTCTCCTCATTCATACCGTGGATTTCCGCCAACTCCGCCAAATCTTGCGGCCGTCGGGCGGCAATGGCACGCAAGGTGACTTTGCTGCATATCTGATAGGCTTCAAGGCCTTCATGGCGGGCAGTATCGATGTTCCACTGAAGCAGACGGCGCATCAAGCGACGTTTACATTTGTCCTCTTCGCTCAGGCCGTCTGAAAACGGGCGGCAGATGTTTAAAATACCCTCGCCGTATTGTTCGATACGTTTTTCGCCTAGTTTATACACGCCCAAAAGGTCGATGGGTTCGGCAGGCGTATTGGTCAGCAAATCATCCATGCTTTCGTTGGAGAATACCGTCCCCAGCGTTACTTGATCGGCACTTGCCTGCTGCTCGCGCCAAGTTTCCAAAGCCTGTTTTAAGGCCTGTTCGCGCTCGCCCAAACTGTGGATAACTTGTGCGCTGTCTGTGGAAACCGTACCGGCTTCGGCTGTTTCACAAACGTCGAGTATCTCTAAACCGAATTTATTGATTTTCGCCTCGCCCAAGCCGTAGATTTGATGTAAATCTTCCAAACTTCGGGGCATTTTTTCGACAATATCGCGCAGGGTTTTGTCGCCGCAAACCACATAGGCCGGCACTTCCTCTGCTCGGGCGCGTTGTTGCCGCCACTGGCGCAATGCCTGCCACAAACGCTCTTCGCGCTCGGTACGCAACCAATCGTCTTTCGGCTTTTGAGTGGCCGTTTTTTCGCGACGCAGGGGGCGCAGCATGACTTCGGTTTCGCCCTTGAGGACTTTTTTTGCCGCTTCAGTCAGCTGCAGGGCTTGATGCTGCTCGACATTGACAGTGAGATAGCCCAGGCTGATGCACTGGCGGATGACGCTGCGCCATTCCTTGTCGGTCTGTTCGCTGCCGATGCCGAATGTGGATAACTTGTCATGGCCGTTGCGCTGTATCCAATCGTCGCTTTTACCGCGCAAAAGGTTGGTGATGTAACCGGTGGCAAAGCGTTGTCCGGCGCGGTACACGCAGCTGAGTAATTTTTGCACCAACACCGTACCGTCAAACCGCACGGGCGGATGCAGGCAGTTGTCGCAATGACCGCAGGGTTCGGATTCTTCGCCGAAATGTTTGAGCAGCAGTACGCGGCGGCAGGCGGCGGTTTCGCAGACGGAAAGCATGGCATCGAGTTTTTGCATTTCGATTTGCTTTTGCACCTCGTCGCTGTTGCCTTCGGCAATCCGTTCGCGCAGCAACACCCAATCGTTCAAGCCGTAACACAGCCAGCTCACGGCAGGCAGCCCGTCTCGGCCGGCGCGCCCCGATTCTTGATAGAAATGTTCGACACTCTGGGGCATATCGAGATGGGCGACAAAGCGCACGTCGGGTTTGTCTATGCCCATGCCGAACGCCACGGTCGCCACCACGATAATATTGTCTTCATGCGTAAAGCGGCGTTGGTTTTCCTCGCGCACGTCCATGCTCAAACCGGCATGATACGGAATCGCCTCCAAGCCGTTTTCACACAAAAACTGCGCCACATCCTCAACTTTTTTGCGGCTTAAGCAATACACAATGCCGCTTTGCCCATGCATCTGCTTGCGAATAAAATCCAGCAATTGTTTTTTGCCATTATTTTTTTCGATAACCTGATAATAAATATTCGGACGGTCAAAGCTGGAGATAAATTCGGGCGCACTGTCCAAGTGCAGATAATGCTTGATGTCGGCACGCGTAGCCGCATCGGCGGTAGCGGTCAAGGCGATGCGCGGGATGTTCGGATAGCGTTCGGCAAGCATGCCGAGTTGTTGATATTCAGGGCGGAAATCGTGTCCCCATTGGCTGACGCAATGCGCCTCATCAATGGCAAACAGGCTGATGGTTTGTTGGTCGAGAAAACGCAAAAAGCGGTCGGTAACCAAGCGTTCCGGAGCGACATAAAGCAGTTTCAGACGGCCTTGGGCAAGCTTGTCGGCAATCTCGCGCGCCTCATCTGCCGATGTGCTACTGTTGACTGCCGCCGCTTCAATTCCGGCCACATGCAGGCTGGCCACTTGATCGTTCATCAACGCAATCAGCGGCGATACGACAACCGCCACGCCTTCGCGCATCAGCGCCGGAATCTGGTAACACAAAGACTTGCCCCCGCCCGTCGGCATTAGCACCATCAAACTCTCGCCGCCGGCCAAAGCATTGACAATAGCCTCCTGCTTGCCACGAAATTCGGGATAACCGAATACTTCGTGCAAAATCTGTTTGGCGGTCGGCTGAGGCATAATGGTTCCGTAGAATAGGGGAAAGCGTTATTTTAACGGTTTTACACCCGCGTATGTGCGGAACATTTTTCCGCCGCTTTTTCAGACGACCTCAAATTCAAATCTATCAAATTTATTTAATTTTAAATAAAGATTTGTTTTATTTTGAATGGAATGTATAAAGGCCGTCTGAATCCTAATCTTCGGATTTCAGACGGCCTTTTCAAAAATAAAATCTTTAGGCTTTTTTGACGAACTCAGACTTCAAATTCATCGCGCTGCCATCGATTTTACAACCGATATTGTGGTCGCCCTCTTGCAAGCGGATGCCTTTGACTTTGGTGCCTTGCTTGATGACCATAGAGCTGCCTTTGACTTTCAGATCTTTAATCAAGACAACCGTATCGCCATCTTGCAAGACCGTGCCGTTGGCATCTTTGACTTCCAAGGCATCATCGCTTGCAGCCGCAGCATCGGCCTCGTTCCACTCATGGGCGCACTCAGGGCAAACGTATTGAGCGCCGTCTTCGTAAGTATATTCGGAGTGGCATTTCGGGCAGGGAGATAGGGACATGAGGTTTCCTTATAAATATGATAAAAGAAGCGTAAAACGCAAATAATACAATGTCTAAATTATTGCTTCGCCTTGCTGCCGCCTGCACCGTAAACGGCATTCCAAGCCGCGTCCAACATCTGGCCGGCCTGTTGCAACTTGGCATTTTGCTGCTCTTTCTGAGCCAAGGCCGTTTGAATTTCACCTTTCAAACGGTCAATATCAGATTGCGCTGCCTGCAAACGGCGCTGCGCACTTTCCAAATCGCTTTGCAGGGAAATGATTTTGCTGTCGTTGCTGTTTTGCTCATGCAAAGCGGCACGGTAAACCGATTGGACGGACAACAAACGGTCTTCCGCCTCACCGGCATACGCGGCGGCGGCGGATAACATCATCAGGGCAAGTAAGGTTTTTTTCATGGGTTTTCCTTTAAAGTTGTTTGATTTGCAAAGTAAAGCGCAGAGCTGATTTTTCAGCCGCCAAATTTACATAATATGCTTGTTGGTCTTTGTTCTTGATGGTTTATTTTATCCAATCCGGACATTCAGGCTGCCGATAAAAGTTAATTCAATCAACTGTTGTGGCAGGCAGGTCGCTATTATTTTCTCATATTCTCCGCCTTATTCCATTTTTTTCTGGTTTTATTAGAAAAGGCCGTCTGAAACATTTCAGACGGCCTTTTTGAATTTCACAACGATCGCTCAGCCTCTCGTCAAAAAGCTTTCCTGTATTTTTTAAATTACAGTCATATTTAAATATGTAAATATGATTTATTTATTGTAAAATTTACCCTTTGGTCATGCCGGAGCATATGGTGTTGCGGCTGTCTGCATCTTTTTTAATTCTTCTTCCATGAGAACCCTATGATGAAAA
>NZ_JBQCTZ010000081.1:0-15526 GCF_051963715.1 Neisseria sp. P0001.S005
CCAACTTCAATAGTGGGAAGCGGTCGATGTGTTTGGCAATCATGGCTTGTGCGGTTTGCTGGAAGAAGGTGCTCATGAGAAATCCCCTAAATGTCTTTGTGGGAATTTAGGGGAATTTAGGGGATTTTAGGGAATTTTGCAAAGGTCTCATACTTTTTTATTCTAAACCTGAGCAAAGAAATCAAAATGACAGGCACAAAAAAGACCGGAACATATCCGGTCTTTTTAATAGTTTCGCACTTACGCTTGGTAACCTTTCGCCTCGGCAAGCAGGGCCAGCAATTCTTCAGTCGTATCCCAACCGATGCAGGCATCCGTAATACTTTGACCATAAACTTCAGGCTTGTCTTGACGGCCTTCAACCAAGTGGCTTTCCACCATCACGCCCATGATGTTTTCTTCACCGGCTTTCAGCTGCGCCGCAACATCGCGCGCTACATCCATTTGTTTGCGGAAGTCTTTACGGCTGTTGGCATGGCTGCAGTCCACCATCAGTTTGCTGCTCACACCGGCTTTTTGAAGCTGCGCAACCGCGTCTTTAACGTGTTCCGCGCTGTAATTAGGCTCTTTTCCGCCACGCAAAATTGCATGGCAGTCAGGGTTGCCGCTGGTGTGGACAATCGCGGAATGACCGGCTTTGGTTACAGACAGGAAGTGGTGCGGATGATTGGCGGCACCGATGGCGTCGATGGCGATTTTCAGATTGCCGTCCGTACCGTTTTTAAAACCGACAGGGCAGGAGAGGCCGCTGGCCAATTCGCGGTGTACCTGGCTTTCAGTCGTACGCGCACCAATCGCGCCCCAAGAAATCAGGTCTGCGTAGTATTGCGGCGTAATCATGTCCAAGAATTCAGTCGAAGCAGGCATGCCCATTTCGTTCAAAGTCAGCAACAACTGACGCGCTTGGCGCAGGCCGTAGTTGATGTCAAACGTACCGTCCAAGTGCGGATCGTTAATCAAGCCTTTCCAGCCAACGGTTGTACGCGGTTTTTCAAAATACACGCGCATTACAATCAGCAGCTCTTTCTCATATTTTTTGCGCAAGGGCAGTAATTTTTGCGCATATTCAACCGCCGCCTTAGTATCGTGAATCGAACATGGGCCGATGATGACCAGCAAACGGTTGTCGCGGCCATGAACCAAATCCGCAATTTCATGACGTGTTTTATAAACCAAATTGGCAACCTGAGGCGTAACAGGCAGCTCATACAAATGTGCGATTGGAGGGAGTAACTCTTTGACTTCTTTAATCTTAATATCGTCGGTAGGGTGGTGTTGGGACATGATGGACTCTCTTGTTTATTTTTGATACAGGTTACAGGTTTTAGCAGAATTAAACAAGGCTTAGTTTTTTGTTTTAGCAATTTTATTCTAAAATTTCTTTGTTTAAATTATTTTATGGAATTTAAAATTATATTATTTAAGAAAATTAATATTTAATGCTATTAAGAAATTTCATTTATATAATAAAGGGCTTTGAGCTTTTATCAAAATATAGGCCGTCTGAAAAAGTTCAGACGGCCTTTCTTTAATTAAAACGGATACTAAATCTCATCTCAATCTATGTTGCGAACGCTTATTTTGCAGAGCTGCTGACTTGTTTCATCCAGGCAAACAGTTCGTCCAAGTCATAATCGCCGCCGTGGCCGACATCCCAAGGCAGGGCGTAGTCGACGGTTTGGCCGTTGTTTTGCAGTTTGGCGGCTAAGACGGCGGAGACTGCCAGTGAGGTGTCGCGGTCGTTGGTGCCGACACGGATGCGCCAGTTTTGCGGCAGGCTTACGCCCGGTTTGCCGATGTAGTTGAGCGGGTTCATGATTTTGATGGTTTCTTCATCTGCGATTTCGGCGTTGGCGGCGGTATTGTGTTGCATGGAGAACGCGGTGAAGTGGCGTTTATCGACGGTATTGGTGCCGAAGAGTTGGTTTTCGCCTGCGCTTAAATCTACGCCGTCAAAGGCCGGCGGTGTTTTTTGGCGGCCGGCGGCTTTGGCGTAGGCATCGAAATCGACGGAGACGACTTTGCCGTTGCGGACGGTCAGCCATGTGCGGTCGCTCAGGTCTTTGCCTGCATCAAGCTGGGCTTGTGCGGATTTGGCAAGTAAACCGGCAATATGGTTTTTAAAGCTGCCGTTGCCTTGGGCGTCCAGTGTCAGGGGTTTGCCTTCGGGGGATTTTAGGTTCAGGCTGTTGAGGTATACTGGGTATAAGGGTTTGAGGAGGTCGGATAGTTTTTTCTCGTCATCGGTCAGCGTACCGGCAACCAGCTCGCGTTTGACGCGGTAGTCGAGCATGGAAATGTTCATTTTTTTGTAGTCGTTAACGCCGTTGAACTGCCATTCGTAAGCCATGTCGGCATGGTCCAAATCGGTAATCGGGCAGTAGGCGGATACGGCGAAAATCTTGTCGCTGCTGTCTGCCGCACCCAATGCTTTCAGATATTTTTCGTAATCTTTTTGGTCGGCTGTTGCGCCTAAGAGGGCGGACATCGCGCCGCCCGCGCTTGTGCCGTTGGAAATGATTTTTTCGGCATCGCCGGGCATGGCTTTGTCGTTGGCTTTCAGGTAACGGACAGCGGCTTTCAAATCGACAATTACGGCGGGTGCTTTGCCGGTGGGTTCTGTCCGGCCGCGTGCGCCAGGGGAGGCGACGACGTAGCCTTTGGAGAGGGCAACCAGGGCGGCGTTGGGCGATTTTTGGCCGTCTTCAGGCTCGTCGCGTTTGCCTTCTAAAGCAGGTTTACCCGGTTCGGCAGGCATATAACCGCCGATTTGGTTGGGCAGGAAAATCGGTGCGGTTTCGGCATTGAAACCGTCTATCTCGCCGCCGTTGTAATAGGCTTCGGGTACATAAATATTGATGATTTCGTAACGGGTATCGACAGGATTGCGGACGTACACCACGCCTTCGTAAGCGCGGAATTTGACGGCTTGACCGTTCACTTCGATGCTTTGTTCGGTGTATTTTTGTTTGGAGAAGTCTAGGTCGTAGGTGTCTGCGGTTTTGACGGAAGCGCAGGCGCTCAATCCCAGTGCGACAGAAACGGATAAGAGGGTTTTGTTCAGGGCATTCATCATCATACTTTCTGAAGAGGTGAACGGATATGATAACAAATACTAAGGCCGTCTGAAACGCCAAGTCGGGTTTCAGACGGCCTGATTTTTTGTAACGTTATGCGGTGTTGTACGTTATGTTGGTAAAGTAATATTGGCTTGGATTTTATCTATTTGATAAATATGAATTTAATAAGGCGTTATGCTTTAAAAATCTATTTATCCGGTATCTGTAAAAGTTTGAATCTGTCTTGTAAATCAATATGCAGGACAGGCATTTTTGCTTTATTCACAGGTTGGTTCTACTTGTCAGAACGTTTTGCTCAATTCGATAAACATTTTGGTTTTGCCGTATTCGTAGAACTTGTCGTTGCTCCATGTTTTGTTGTGGGCAATGGTCAGGCGTGGGGTGATGCCTTTGAAATGGAGGGCGCGATGCCATACACTCAGGGAGGCGGAAGCTTCTTTGTCGCGGCGGTTTTGTTCGTTGCTGAAGAAGCTGGGGGCTTGGTAATGGCGTTGGGCGGCGCTGAGGCGTAGGACGGTGGAGAGGCCTTTGGGCCATTCTTGTCCCCATGTGGTGCGCAGGGCGTAGCGGTTGAAGCTGTCGCTTTTGTCGTCGCGGTTGCGTTCGCGGTAGAGGTCGATACCGGCTACCCAGTATTGGCGCGCGTTGCGGTAGTACACGATGGAGTTGCTGAGCAGTTGGCTGGTGTTGTTGGAATGCTCGCGGCGGCCGTTTTTCAGACGGCCTGCTTCAAATGCGCTGAGGGTTTGCAGCTTGGGTTGCCACCAATGGTTGTAGTGGAGGCGTGCGCCGTTGGTGTAGGTATAGGGGTCGTTGCCGTAGAAGCGGCGTTCGTGGAACGGGGTCATGCCGACGTCGTTGCGCTGGTCGGCATAGCCGATGCCTGCCGAGAAGCGTGTGGTGAGGTCGTTGTAGTTGGTGTGTTTGGGATAGATTTTGCCGTAATGGTCTGCGCCTGCCGTGGCATAGAAGCCGCGGGGCAGAGACCATTTTTTTTCTGCGCCGATTTGGTAGTGGATGGCGGTGGCATCGATGGGTTCGGGGAATGTCCAGCCTCGGAAGCAGTCGTCGTCGGGATAGATAAGGCGCACTGCGCGGCATTGTTCATCGCTCAGGTGGTTGCCCAGACGGCGTTGGCCGGGGGCTTGGTTGATGTTTTGTTCGCGCGTGATGTTCAAGCCGGCATTGAATTGCCATGAGTCGCGTTCGCGCAGGGCTTTGCGGTAGGTTTCGATGCGTTCTTGCAAGGCAGGCGGGAGGGATTCGGTTTGCAGTTTGTCGAACTGGTCGGCCGCGGCTTCGTTTTGTTTGTCTTCAAACAAGGCGGTCGCAAGCTGCCAGCGGACGGCGGAAGCATCGGGCTGCTCGGCGATAAAGCGGCGGTAATGGCCGATGGCTTCGGCGGCGCGTCCTTCGGATTGGGCAAGCAAACCTTTGGCATAGCGTGCCATGGCGCGGTCGTGTTCTGGCCATTGTTCGTAAATGGGCAAAACGGCTTTGATGCCGGGGATGTTGTGGGCGACGACGGCGGAATACATGGCGCGTGCCAGTAATTCGGTGTTGGCAAGCAGGGTATCGGCATCGACGTTGATGATTTTTTCAGACGGCCTATTTGTCTGCTCGGCAGGAATGTTGTGCGTTTCGGGTTGTTGGGGTTCGGCAGTGTTGACTTGAAGCTCGGGTTTTACGTCAGGCGGCACATCGGCGGCGTGAAGGGAAAGGGGAAGGATGGCGAGGAGGAGCAGACGTTTTTTCATGGCAATGTTTGGGATGTTATCGGTATAAGTGGGCAGATTGTACAATGTTTTGAGTCGGAAATTTTGCAAACCGATTGCCATTTTATCTGATAAAGACGATAAAAGGCCATCTGAAACCCGATGGGATTTCAGACGGCCTTTGTTTGCGAGTCGGATTTAGTTTTTGTCCAAGTCCAAATCGGCTTTGTATTCGATACGGCCTTGGCCTTTGTCTTCGATGGAAACGTCCAGCTCTTGTTTGCCACGTTTGAATTTCAGATCGGCATCGTCGTGTTTGATTTCAGACTCAACCACATGGAAACCTTTGCTGCGCGCGTGGGCGATCACTTTTTTGGCCAAAGAAGGAATGGAATTGCGTTGGCCGGAAAGTTCGGCTTCGTATTCAAATTCGCCGTTGCCTTGATGATCGGCTTTTATGGTGTGCGCGCCATCCGGACGGTAGATTTCGGAAGGCAGTGGGGAGGCGAATGCCGTGGCGGAGAAAAGAGCCAAAATGCCGGTGGCCAGTAACGATTTTGTTTTGGTCATCGGTTTTCCTTTCTGAAAAGGGTTTTGAGAACGGCATCATCTTATCGGCAGGTATGAGGGGCGGCAAGCGGATAAACCTGATTTTACGCGCGGCTACATGATTTGTTTGGAGGGCGTTGGTTCTTTGCTTTGGGCTGGTGTTTGCTTGCAGAAAAATGCTGCTGGGAAAGACTTAGCCGAGGCGGAACAATTCGCTGCCGTGCGCCTTCAGCCATTGTTCGGCTTGGTCAACATGCGGCGTGAGCGAGTGGGTCAGAGCCCAAAATGCAGGACTGTGGTCGGGATGGCGCAGGTGGGCGAGTTCGTGCAGGCAGACGTAGTCGGCGACATATTCGGGCGCGCCGATGAGCCGCCAGTTGAGGCGGATGCCGGTGGTGTGGCGGCAAACGCCCCAGAAGGTTTTGGCGTTGGAAAGGGAAATGGCACTCGGGGTCAGACGGGTGGTTCGGATATGGCCTTCGAGGCGCGGCAGCAGATACTCGTGCGCACGCTCGTGCAGAAGGCGGCGCAAATGGGTAAGTTGGGCGGCGGTTTCTTTTTCGGGCAACAGGATTTCAGACGGCCTGATTTGGATGTGGTTTGCTACGTGGACGGACAAGGCCGTCTGAACGCCTTGATACCAAATCCATTCGGGAAGCGAGTCGGTGGGTGTTGGTCGGGCCGGTGTTTTGTTTAAGGTACGGCGCAGGAGGGCTTCGTTGTCGTTCAGCCATTGGGTAAAGGTGTGCTGGGTAACAAATGGAGGGATATTGATGCTGACGGTATCGGCGGAAACGGGGCGCAAGATGAGGTTTTTCTTGGCGCTGCGTTTGAGCTGGATATGAATGGTGAGGCCGTCTGAAAGGGTGTGGGTATGGAGGCGGGGCATGATATTAATGGAAATATTGGACGGCATGGAAAGGCGGGCATAGCGGCTCACCCGATGGAATGATTTATTTGGTTTTGGGCGCGAACGGACCTTGTCCGGTAATCAGGGGCTGTTGGCTTTCGATCCATTGCTCGCATTGGGCCATGAGTTCGGCTTCATTGCCGTTGTTGTGGGCAATGGGTTTGCCGATGATGACGCTGACCGTGCCGGGGTATTTGAGGAAGGAATTTCGTGGCCAAAACTCGCCGCTGTTGAGCGCGACGGGGACGATGTCCATCTCGAACATTTTTGCCATGCGCGCGCCGCCGAGCTTGTAGCGGCCTTTTTCGCCGGGTGGCAGGCGTGTGCCTTCGGGGAAAATGGTAATCCAATAGCCTTCGTTTTTACGCGCAAGGCCTTGTTCTAAAAGTTGTTTGTTGGCTTCGCTGCGGTTGTTGCGGTCGATGCCGATGGTTTTGACCAGCTTCAAGCCCCAGCCGAAGAAAGGGATTTTGAAGAGTTCGCGTTTGGCAACATAGACTTGTGGCGGAAAAATTTCTTGCAGGGCGAGGGTTTCCCAGCCGCTTTGGTGTTTGGCGCAAATGATGGCAGGGTGGTCGGGAATGTTTTCCGCGCCGCTTAAGGTGTAGTTCAAACCGATGATGTGCTTGAGCGACCAGTTGAGGATGCGCACCCAAACTTGCGCCATTTTGTGTGCGCCGCCTTGGAAGGGCAGGGCAAGCAGCATAAAGGGGAACAGCAAAATAATGCTAAAGGAAAGGATGAACCAGTAAATCAGGTTGCGGATAATCAGCATATCGGGGAAAAGTCTGTCGTTTGAAGGCCGTCTAAACACCGTTGTCGGCAGTTTTCAGACGGCCTTGTCGTTTATAGGATGGCTTGCGTGGCTTCTTCGATTTGTGTGTTTTCACGCATGATGTATTGCGAGAAAGCCAGCAGGTTGTCGAAGACTTGGGTATGTTCGGGCAGTTCTTGTTCGTGTTTGGCCAGCGTTTTTTTGCCTTTGCCGGTCAGGACGAGCGCGGATTTGCCGCCTGCGGCATCAATGGCCTGCAGGTCGCGCAGGCTGTCGCCGACCAGCCAGGTTTCGGCGGCATTGGCCTTGAAGCGTTCGATAATGTCGATAATCATGCCGGGCTTGGGTTTGCGGCATTCGCAGTTGTCGGCGGCGGTGTGCGGGCAAAACCAAATGCCGTCGATGGTACCGCCTGCTTGAACGGCAAGGCGGTGCATTTTCGCGTGCATTTCGGTCAGGTCTTGCACGGTAAAGTATTTGCGGCCGATACCGGATTGGTTGGTGGCCACGGCGATGGTGTAGCCTGCCTGCGTTAAAAAGGCGATGGCATCCATGCTGCCTTCGATGGGAATCCATTCGTCAACGGATTTGACGAAATCGTCGCGGTCTTGGTTGATGACGCCGTCGCGGTCGAGGATGATGAGTTTCATGGTGTTCCTAAATATTGTTTTCAGACGGCCTTCAACATATTGAGAGTTTGGTCGATATGATGCGTTAAGGTGGGATTATAGGTTAATGCCTGCATAGGAGAGGTAATTTTGTGTTTTCCCTGTCGTTTGAGAGAAACTGCTTGAGTGATGGCTTGTGCCAATGTTTCTGGGTTTTGACGTGAGAAAAAGAAGCCTGCATTTTCGTTCATGACTTCGGTACATGCCATATTGTCGGAGAAAACAACTCGGGTTCCACACAAAATAGATTCTATACCAACCAGTCCGAATGGTTCGTACAGTGATGCCATAATGGTGAAGTCAGCAGCTCGGTAAAGTTCAGGCATATTTTTGCAGAAACCAAGCTCAATAACGTTGTTCATCGGGTGGGGTAAAGCCGATCCGGCAACAGCCAGTTTGATGGGCAAATCGGTATGCTCAAAAAATTCTGCTAATAAATCCAAGCCTTTTCGGGTGTGTCCGGTTGATGGAAATAGGAAAATAGTTTCGTCGTCTTTAAATCCGTATCTCGCACGAGTTGCAGGAATTTCTTCCGGTTTAGCGTAGAAGCGTGCAGTATCGGCAGGTGGATGGATAACATGGATTTTTTCAGAAGGTACCCCATAGAGGTTGATCAATTCGTGTTGCATTAGGTGTGAATGCGCCATGATCAATTTTGCCGTTGAGTAGTTGGTGCGGTTACGCCGAATGATGAGTCTATCAAGTAGGTTTGGGGTTTTACCCATGTTGTGCAGGTAACCTAAGTGTGTACCGCCGCAGACAAAGATATCAGCATAATCACTGGGATTGCAGGCAATAAGGGGGATATTCCTGTTTTGCCGGAGTTTGGCCAATTGCATACTGAAGAAAAAAGGACGCAACTTTTTTGGAATCTTTTTTTGATTGACGTGATGCGTATCAACTTGGCGGTATTCAGGAATCGTTGTATCGATTTGTGCAGCAAAGACGGTAGGTTTGATGCCGTGTGCGTTTAAACCACGGACCAGGTCGAAAGTGTAGCTTTCCATGCCGCCACCTGGACGGAAGCAGTTAATAGCAATGTCGATAGAATAGTTCGGCTTCATTGTGTGGATTCTTTCGAATATTTTTCTGCTTTCAAACTGCTTTTCCATTTTTCAAAGGCCGTCTGAAAAACGGGTGTCAGTTTGGCGAAGGTTTCCGGGGTGTTTTTGACGTGGTAGAAGCCGCCGAGCGAGGGCGTGTCAAGGGCGAGGACGTAGTCTTCCATAAATGCGCCGTAGCCGTCTTCTTCGTCGGTGTAGTAGAACTCGGTAAACCGGTGGCCGAGTTCGGTAAAGTCGTCCGCCGTCAATGCGCCGTCCATGTGTTTGAGCAGGAAGTGCCGTCCGCTGATTTTGCCCGAGGTCATGGCGGCGAAGTCGGCTGCGGTTTCTGGGGCGGTTTGCCAGACGGGTTTGACGAGGCCTGCCTGTGCCGCCCACTGCCAGTACATGCCGATGTGGGTAGCGGCGTTTTCGGGCGGGAGCTGGTCGGGATAGTCTTCGTCGAGATGGAAACGGATATTGTCGTACATGGACGGGGTTCGTTGGGGGAAAGAGGGTATTGTAGCGGAAAATAATGAATTAGGCCGTCTGAAAGAGGGTGTTTCAGACGGCCTTAAGGGAATTTAACCTTTAAATACGGGAACAAGCTCCAGTTGGCTCAATATTTGGGCGGCAATGTTGATGATGCCGAAGAGGAAGACCCAAACCATCAGCCAGAATCCGCCGTAAACTTTGTAGTTTTTGCCGGCGCCGAATTTATGGCGCGAGCGGTAGAGCAGCATGGCGGGGATGATGCCTGTCCAGATGGTTGCGGCCAGACCGACGTAGCCGATGGCGGTAACGAAGCCGGTAGGGAAGAGCAGGCAGGAAATCAAAGGCGGCAGGAAGGTCAGTGCGGCAGTTTTGGTACGGCCGGAGATGCTGTCGTTCCATTTGAAGATGTCGGCGATGTAGTCGAACAGGCCGAGTGTTACGCCGAGGAAGGACGTTGCGATTGCCATGTAGGAGAACAGAGTCAACACTTTGTCCATATTGCCGGTTTGGGCGAACTTGGACAGCGTTTCGATCAGGACGGAAACTTGTCCTTCTGCGGCGATAACCGGTGCGAACTTGTTGCGCGGCAGGTTGCCTTGGATGGCGATTTGCCAGAGGATGTAAATCACAAGCGCAATCAGCGTTCCTGCCCATAGGGATTTGGCCACTTTAGGCGCGTCGCCTTTAAAGTATTTGAGCAGGCTGGAAACGTTACCGTGGAAACCGAATGAGGCAAGGCAGACGGGCAGGGCAGTGGCGGCATACATCCAGTAGCTGGTGCCGGCAGGGGCTTGGGTGTCGAACAGGACAGGCATTTTGGCATCGGCAATCAGGCCGCCGGTTGCCCAAATAAAAGTCAATATCATGCCGCCGATGAGGATGCTGGTAAAGCGGTCAACCAAGCGTGCGGATGCCCAAACGCAAAAGGCGAGAATGCCGAAGAAGACGAGTTGGCCGACGGTGAGCGAGATTTCGCCGCCTACCGCGCTGCCGATGCCTTTGGCGGTCAGGTCGCCGCCGACGAAGATGTAGGCGTAGGTGAGCAGGTATAAAACGAAAGCGACGGCAACGCCGTTGATGACGTTCCAAGCCGGGCCGAGCAGGTCTTTAACCATAGTGTCGAAGCTGGCACCGTGCGGATAATGGGTGTTGACTTCCAAAATCATCAGGCCGCTGGAGAGCATGGAAAACCAGGTGTACAGCAACACGACCAGCGAGCCGGCAAACCATACGCCGGATGTGGCGGTCGGGTTGGCAAGCATGCCTGCGCCGATAACCGTACCGGCGATAATCATCGCGCCGCCGAATAGGGAAGGGGTTTTGGTTGACATTGTTTATCTTTCTTCTAGAAATGCGTGGCTGCCATTATGCCGTAAAGTGTAAGAAAAGGTAAAGCAAAGGCCGTCTGAAAACCCGATTGTCGTTTTCAGACGGCCTTTGATGTGTATAAATGCAACTGATTAAATCAATTTTCGCAGTTTCAATTCGTTTTTCAGATACGCGTAATAAACCGGCGCGACGATGATGCCGCCGATGCCGAAAATGCGTTCAAAGACGACCATCGCCACCAGCAATTCCCATGCGCTGGATTCAATTTCCGAGCCGATGATTTTGGCGTTGAGGAAATATTCGAGTTTATGGATGACGACGAGGAAAACCAACGAGGCGAGGGCGACGTAAAGCGATGCGCCGAGGCTCAAAATAATGATGATGGTGTTGGAAATCAGGTTGCCCGCCACCGGAATCAGGCCGACGATAAAGGCGACGATCAGAACGGTCATTTTAAACGGCAGGTCAACGCCGAACAGCGGTAAAACCAAGTAAAGGTACAGGCCGGTTAGGAAGGTGTCGATCAGTGAGATTTTGACTTGGGCGAGGAACACGCGTTCAAAGCTGGTTTCAAAATTGACGATGCGGTGCACCAATTCGGCTTTAAACAATGGCATTTTGCGGCGGTTTTTGCGCATTTTCAGGCGGTGGAAACTGAGCATGGCGCCGATGATGATGCCGATGAGGATGTACACGAAGGACGTGATGCTGTTTTTACTGATACGGGTCAGCGCGGCGCGGTATTCTTCAATCAGCTTGATTGCCGAGGCTTTGATTTCGGCCATATTGTTGGGCAACATATTGAGAATGGCAGCAGGCAGGTCTTGGCTGTTTTTGGTGTCTTCCAAAATCGCCGCCAGCTTGGCCAGCATAAAGCCGACGTGGCCGCCATGTATCAGGTGGTAAATGCCCAAAGACATCATCGCAATGATGCTGAATACGATGGCCAGCGTCAGCGTAGTGGAAATCAGGTTGATATTGTGCGCGTTGAGCGATTTATGCAGTCGCGTGTTGCGCGGTAAAACACGGCGGCGGAGTTTGAGGATCACGCCGTTGGTGCGCGTAATAAAGATATAGGTCAGGATAACCGACAGCAGCAGTGGCAGAAAATGGTAGTGCAAGACAATCAGCAAGGCCAAGCCCATCAGGATATAGGAAGCGTTACGGAAAGTCGGGTTGTCGGAGTGGGAAGAGAGTAAGGACATGTGAAGCCAATAAGGTAAAAAGCAAAAAAGTAGGTCAGGCCGTCTGAAAAATCATGTTCAGACGGCCTAACTTAATGACAGCGATTAATCGTGCAATGAGGCCGCGTGTACCGTGTTTTCCAACAAAGTAGCAATCGTCATCGGGCCGACACCGCCGGGAACGGGCGTAATCATGGAAGCGCGTTCTTTGGCGACATCAAACTCCACATCGCCGCACAGGCTGCCGTCGTCCAAGCGGTTGATGCCCACATCGATAACGACTGCGCCGGGTTTGACCCATTCGCCTTTAACGAAATTCGGAATGCCTACGCCGACCACCAAAATATCTGCGGCAGCAACTTCATCGGCAAGGTTTTGCGTGGCGCTGTGGCAGATGGTTACCGTCGCGCGGGACAGCAGTAATTCCAACGCCTGCGGACGGCCGACAATATTGGACGCGCCGACGACGACTGCTTTTTTGCCTTTCGGGTCGATGCCGTAGGCTTCCAACAAAGTCATCACACCTTTGGGTGTACAAGGGCGCATCAGCGGCATTTTGACGACCAGGCGGCCGACGTTGTAAGGGTGGAAGCCGTCCACATCTTTATGCGGCTCGATACGTTCCAAAACCGCTTGGCTGTCAATGTGTGCCGGCAGTGGCAGTTGCACCAAAATACCGTCGACGGCAGGGTCGCCGTTCAATTCGTCCACCAGTTTCAGCAAATCGTCTTGCGTGGTTTCAGACGGCAGCTCATAAGAGCGCGATTCGATGCCGCTTTTTTGGCAGGCCAGTTTTTTATTGCGTACATAAACCGCGCTGGCAGGGTCGTCGCCAACCAATACCACTGCCAAGCAAGGCGTGTGCAAACCTTTTTCCTGACGCGCTTTTACCGCCTGCGCGACCGCCTCGATGCGTTGCTGGGAGATTTTTTTTCCGTCTATAAGTTGTGCAGCCATGATTTTTCCTCCTCAATAGGGATAAATATTGCGTTTAAATTATCGCATTTTTCAGACGGCCTGACACAAAAGAGTAGCCCTGATTACGAAGCATAAAAATAAATAACGATTAAAAATAATAAGATAATCGAAAAATGAAAAAATAAAGCAAAGTAAGTGTTGACCGGGTTAAAAAGGGTCTGTATAGTTCAGGTCTTCAGTCGGGGCGTAGCGCAGCCCGGTTAGCGCATCTGCTTTGGGAGCAGAGGGTCGTGAGTTCGAATCCCACCGCCCCGACCACAAAATTCTTAGCACGAATCGGCATGAGCGCCCGTAGCTCAACCGGATAGAGCACCGACCTTCTAAGTCGGGGGTTACAGGTTCGATTCCTGTCGGGCGTGCCAATTTTTACGGTGGCTGTAGCTCAGTTGGTAGAGCCCTGGATTGTGATTCCAGTTGTCGTGGGTTCGAGCCCCATCAGCCACCCCAGATGAAAGCCTGCATATTGTATGCAGGCTTTTTCCATTTATACCCGAATTTTACTTCAGATTTAATTGGGTTTCAAAAAAGTATTTATCAAACCGTTTCATCATGGCATCGGTAAAAATGGCGTTTGCCGTGTTATCAAATATCAGTGAATACGCAATCAAGCCCGAATATTGTACCGTTCGGTATCTTTTTATGGCGTTTCGCCGTTATCCTTTATAATACCCCGATTATTTTCTGTTTCATTCCCAAAGGAACCGCATCATGTCCGAATGGTCAGCTCCAGAATTTGAATCCAAAATTTGTCCGCCCGAAAAGCTGGCGGAGCGTTTGGCGGCATTGCCCCGTCCGCTGGTGTTTACCAACGGTTGTTTCGATATTCTCCATAGGGGCCATGTAACGTATCTGGCGCAGGCGCGATCGGCCGGTGCGGCTTTGGTGTTGGCGTTGAATACCGATGCTTCGGTGCGCCGTCAGGGCAAAGGGGACGACCGTCCGATTAATCTTTTGGAAAACCGCGCGGCAGTGGCAGCGGCATTGGCGAGCGTGGATTTGGTCACATGGTTTGATGACGATACGCCGGCTGCGTTGATTGAAATGGTCAAACCCGATGTATTGATTAAAGGCGGCGATTGGTCTGTGGATAAGATTGTCGGTGCGGCCGAGACGTTTGCGCGTGGCGGCAAAGTATTTTCGATTCCGTTTTTACACCAGACTTCGACCACCAAAACGTTGGCGAAAATCCGCGAAGCCGGAGGAGGCGAATGACGGATTTGAACAGCCGCCATTGGACTTTGCTCGCCGCGCTTTCAGACGGCCTGCCGCAACACGTTTCTCAGTTGGCGCGAGTGGTCGGTATGAAACCGCAACAATTAAACGGATTCTGGCAGCAGATGCCGAGTCATATCCGCGGTTTGTTGCGCCAGCATGACGGGCAATGGCGTTTGGTGCGCCCTTTGGCTGTGTTTGCCGAAGAATCTCTGCAGCAAATGGCAGGAAAACAGGGTTTTCGTGCGCAGTTGAAACACGAATGTTCGTCCAGTAACGATGAAATCATGGCGTTGGCACGCCAGTCGGCAGATTTGGCGCATAAGACCTTGTGTGTGGCGCATTTCCAAACCAAAGGCCGCGGACGGCAAGGGCGAAATTGGGTCAACCGACAAGGCGAATGTCTGATGTTCAGCTTGGGCTGGACGTTTGATAGGCCGCAGTATGAGCTGGGTTCGCTGGCGTTGGTGGTGGCATTGGCTTGCCGCCGTGCGCTTGCCGATATCGGTTTGGACGTAAATATCAAGTGGCCGAACGATTTGGTCGTGGCCAACGATAAATTGGCCGGTATTTTGATTGAAACGGCGAGGGTAGAGAATAAGACTGTCGCCATCATCGGCATCGGCATCAATTTTGTATTACCGAAAGAAGTTGAAAACGCCACTTCCGTGCAGGCCTTGTTTCAGACGGCCTCTAAGCAGGGCGTAAGCGTCAAAACCTTGTTGAATGCGGTGTTGACGCAACTTGATGCGCTGTTGAACGAATACGCACAAAACGGATTTGCGTCATGTGTCGGCGAATACAATGCCGCCAACCGCGATACGGACAGACCAGTGTTGCTGCTTCAGGAAGGACGCGTTGTACACGAGGGTGTGGTCAAAGGCGTGGATGCGCAAGGCGCGTTGCGTTTGCAGACGGACAAGGGCGAGAAAACCATCGTCAGCGGCGAGATCAGCTTGCGTCCGGATAATCGTCCGGCACAACCTGCCGCCGCCAAACCGGAACGCTTTTTGCTGCTGGACGGAGGCAACAGTCAGTTGAAATGGGCGTGGGTGGAGAACGGCACATTTTCCGAAGTTGGCCACGCACCGTATCGTGATTTGACCCAGCTGGGCGAAGAATGGCTACAATTTGCCGATGAAGATGTGAAGATTGTCGGTTGCGCCGTGTGCGGTTCGGTAAAAAAAGCGATGGTTGAAGAACAATTAACCCGTCCGGTCGAATGGCTGTCTTCCATGCCGCAGGCTTTGGGTATCCGCAACCATTACCGCTGCCCTGAAGAACATGGCTCCGACCGTTGGTTTAATGCGCTGGGCAGCCGCCGCTTTACGCAAAACGCCTGCGTCGTCGTCAGCTGCGGTACCGCCATAACCACCGACGCGCTGACGGAAGACAATCATTATCTCGGCGGCACCATCATGCCCGGTTTCCACTTGATGAAAGAGGCGATGGCGCTCAAAACCGCCAACCTCAACCGCCCCATCGGCAAGGTATATCCGTTCCCAACCACAACGCCGAACGCCATTGCCAGCGGCATGATGGATGCCGTTTGCGGCGCGTTGATGATGATGCATGGCCGTCTGAAAGA
>NZ_JBQCTZ010000082.1:0-15406 GCF_051963715.1 Neisseria sp. P0001.S005
CAGCCGTAAACGCCTAAGGAGAAAAGAATGAGCGTATTGATTAATAAAGACACCAAAGTATTGGTTCAAGGTTTCACCGGTAAAAACGGTACTTTCCACTCCGAACAAGCTCTGGCTTACGGCACTAAAGTTGTCGGCGGCGTTACCCCAGGAAAAGGCGGTCAAACCCACCTGAACCTGCCTGTATTCAACACTATGAAAGAAGCCGTTAAAGAAACCGGCGCTGACGCATCTGTAATTTACGTTCCCGCTCCGTTTGTTTTGGATTCTATCGTTGAAGCCGTTGATTCAGGCGTAGGCTTGGTCGTTGTGATTACCGAAGGCGTGCCTACTTTGGACATGCTCAAAGCCAAACGTTACTTGGAAACCAACGGCAATGGTACCCGCTTGGTCGGCCCTAACTGCCCTGGCGTGATTACTCCGGGTGAGTGCAAAATCGGTATTATGCCGGGCCACATCCACACTCCGGGCCGCATCGGTATTATTTCCCGTTCCGGTACATTGACTTACGAAGCTGTGGCACAAACCACCAAACTGGGCTTGGGCCAATCAACCTGTATCGGTATCGGCGGCGACCCGATTCCTGGTATGAACCAAATCGACGCACTGAAACTCTTCCAAGAAGACCCAGATACCGACGCCATCATCATGATCGGTGAAATCGGCGGTACTGCGGAAGAAGAAGCAGCCGAATACATCCAATCCAACGTAACCAAACCTGTTGTAGGTTACATCGCAGGTGTTACCGCTCCTAAAGGCAAACGTATGGGCCACGCCGGTGCGATTATTTCCGGCGGTAAAGGTACTGCCGAAGAAAAATTCGCCGCTTTCGAAAAAGCCGGTATCGCTTACACCCGCAGCCCTGCCGAGTTGGGCACTACCATGCTGGAAGTGTTGAAAGCAAAAGGTTTGGCATAAGACTTAAGTCTTTAAGCTGAATGGAAAAGGCCGTCTGAAGTTTTCAGACGGCCTTTAATTTAAGGGATAAATGGCAGATAAAAATACATTTTTGCAAATCAAACCAATGTTGGGAATGACAGTGCCGAAAGGGCATAAGGATAGAATCCCCTAATTGTTAAACTGTTTTACTTCATCAGCTTTTGAACAATTTTCCCAGTTGTGTTGTCCATTCGGTATTGGTTAATTGTACCGTTGACAATATATTCGGCGGCTTTTTCAATGACATCCAATCCGACATCAAACCATTCGTTGGGAATGTAACTTTTCCCGTCTTTTCCCATCAAGCGGATATTCAGTTTTTGCGCAGCAAAGAAGGCGTGCAATAAACGCTCGAACGTATGCGGATTGATATTGCGGCATTCAAAAGACAATACAGGGACAACTTTGCTTTCCAAGAAAGCAGTATCGTTTTCCGCATTAGCGATTCTGTTTTCCACCGTATCCGTTGTGAAGCCTATTTTGTATAGATTTTTATAGGCGGCAAGTTGCGGTTTGGGTTGAAGCAGTTTGACGATATAAAGGTGTCCAGTTACCAAATCCGGCTGATTATGGGCGGTCAAAATATCCGGCAGGGCTTCAGTATCGGCCAGCATGACTTTTTTACCGTTTTCATCTTTATAGACAGCGCGGGCGAGCGAACGGGTCAAGATATTGGATTCCGTCCCGTTTTCATAAATAACGCGCAACCGTCTGTTTCCTCTTGTACTTTTCCTATCTTCCGTCTCCGCAAAATCAGCGACGTAACACAAAGCCCCGTGTAATAGGAACACATCGCCCGGCTGAAGGAAGGTTTCAGTTTTGAGGCGTTCAAAATGGGCTTTACCGTGTTTGAGCATATGGTGGATTTGTTTGAACCAAGCTTCAAACCGCCAAAAGTCCGCACAGGGTTGCCGTACCGCATTGTCTTCGTCCGTATAGGGAGCCCCATTTATCGTCTTCTGCTGTATGTGTTCTATCCTGAAAATATCCGTATTGCCCACGTCGAGCAGGTTTAAATCATCATTGTTGAAGATGTCTTCCAGCGTAACCACATTTTCAGCTTTGCAGCATTCCGTTTTTTCAGACGGCCTAAGCAGATTGAGCGTATCGTATTGTCGGAGGGTTTCACAATGCTGTTTGTTGTTCAGCAAGGCTTGCCATTTCCTGTCTAAAATTTTCTCATCCAAATTACCGTCTTTATTCGGTAAACGTCCATGCCGTCTGAAAAACGCTTCGACTTCGCCGAATGTTTGTAAAACCATTGCATCGGCATCGGTTTTGGCGGTAATCGGTTTGACATCGGCAAGCAGGCCTAAATCGTCATGATTGAAAATATCGTCCAAGCTGTTGATTTTAGAATCAACGCGCATACCTTTTAGCAACATATTCAGCCCCTTGCCATGCGTTCCGCTTTTTTGTTGCGGATATAGATTAAGGCCTCGCCCATGCGTTTTTCCAAGGGGTCGTCTGAATCTTTGTCAGGCATTCGATTATTGTTGCGAACAAAGTCATTGATGCGCGGCCACAGCATAGCGGCCTCATCTTCCGTCATTTGGATGCGGTCAGCCTGTACATAATCCTGAATCGCTTTCAACAGCGACGCATCCACATTTTTGGACAAGACTTCATATGCGTCCCTGAAAGGATTGACTTCGCGGATTAAATCCACATTCAACCTATCCACATTGATAAATTTTTCGCCGACTTTGACAAAACGGTTGTCAGCAGTTTTGACTTCGCCTGTGTGCAGATTTTTGATTTTCGCGTTGTCAGGCAAATCTCGTTCCCTGACAGTTTCTTCAACAGAATAACTCTGCCCGGCTTCTTGCAACTTAACTGTATCGACAAAAAAATCTCCTTGTCTGACATAGGTTTTTTCGCCTTCGATAAGCGCATTATCGGGCAAATCCTTGCCGTCTTTGATACCGCCGCCCTGGGTTACCGCCATTTTAGTCAGCGTCCCTTGCACGATTTGGTCTTGCTCTTCTACCGACAGCTCGGGGTAGCGGCAGGCAACAATCTTCGGCAGCGCAGTTTCATTGACGGCAGAAGCAGGCGTGTCTTCTTGAATATAGCGTTTGGCATTTTGCGTATCCTGTACCAACGCAGCGATAAGGTCGTCTGAATCCTTATTCAGAATATCGACGACTTTTTTAGAGGCGGGCAGCGTCGTATCGTCGATAATCACATCGCCGGGATTGGGCTGTTCCTCCGGCCTCATATCAGAGCGGCGGCGGAAAGTGATATTGGGCGCCAACACCTGCTCCATCAGCAGCGACAGCGTAATCGCCTTCAAAAGATTATTGACCGACACTTTGACATCTTCATCTGCCGCATCAGGCTGCGCAATCAGATTAGTAAATTGAGCATGGGTTTTACCCTCACAATCCCGAGTGGCGCGCCCGATGATTTGGACGACTTCCGTCATCGAGCTGCGGTAGCCTATGGTCAGCACATGCTCGCAATAGGGCCAGTCGAAACCCTCCTTCGCCATACCCAGCGCAACAATAATATCCATATCATCGCGCGATTTGATATTGCGTAAATATGCCTGAATTAAAGAACGGTCGGATGTTTTACGGTCGTCCACCAAATCCGCCAGTTTCAGCAGCCTGCCGTCATGGGCTTTGACCGTGATGATGCCTGTTTCGCGGTCTTTTTCCACAAATTCGCCCAAGGTGTCGATGATGTGGTCGACTGCTGAATACTTATCGACTGCCGCTTCGCCCGAATTGACGTTGGGAATATGGATAATCGTCTTTTTCGACGGATCGAGCACTTCACCCAAAGCATCGAGATAGCGGCCTTGGTAGAAATGGTAGCCCAATCCCAGAGATTTCAAATATCGGTAGCCGTTGAGTTGTTCGTAGTAGGTGTAGGTTACTTGTTCAAACTTGGCTTCGTCTTCTTCACTCAAAATCGGTACAGCGTCGCCTCGGAAATACGAGCCGGTCATGGCGATAATATGAGCCGAGGAGTTGCGCATGATTTCGTCCAAGACTGCACCCAAACGGTTGTTTTCTTCCGCCGACACATGATGGAACTCGTCAATCGCCACCAGCGTGTCATTAAATGCCCCGACATCTGCGAGTTTGTCGAAAGCAAAGCGGAACGTCGCATGGGTGCAGACCAAAACTTGGTCGTTGCCGCGCATAAAGCGGATAAAGGCATCCACTTTGCCTTGGTCTTTATCGTCGCCGCTGCCTGTGCAGAGATTGTTTTCCGGCTTGACGCGCCAATCGGCAAAAAAGCCGTGTTTCGCCAATTCGGTATCGGCAAACGAGCCGCCGATGGACATTTCGGGTACGGCGATAATCGCTTTTTTGATGCCTTGATGGGCCAGCTTGTCTAAAGCTAAAAACATCAGCGCGCGGGATTTGCCTGAGGCGGGCGGCGCTTTGAGCAGCAGATATTGCGCGTCGCGTTTGGCAAACGCTTTGGCCTGCATTTCGCGCATACCCATATTGTTTGGTTTGGTGCTGTTGCCGGTTTGTCCGTATTCGACGTGGAGCAGGGGGATAGTCAAGATATTTTCCTTTTAAAGACGGTAATGTCGGGGCAAAGATGCCGTTTTACGGCGTTGTTTGGCCGTTGACGGCTTTTTCGTATAAATCAAACAAAAATTCTACGCGCTCCATGCCGTCTGAAAAGGGTTTGGCGCGGTAGAGGCGGTCAACGGCGGCATCGAGGCTGAGATGGGCTTCTTTGAGCGGCGGCGGCATTTTATCGGGATCGTAGAGCTGCGCGAGGGTTTGGTCGGGATAATCGGCGCGGATAAGCAGAATGTCTTCGGCAAGCGCGGCTATGCAGGCTTTTTCAGCTTCGTCGGCTTCGGGCCAAGGAAAATTGTTGTATACAATCGTGCCAGAATAGTTATAGCGACTTTCTAGACGGCCTGTTACCACACGCATCCAATCATTGTGCATGGCAGAATTGAGGATACCGAATTCGTAGAGGCTGGCATTAGGGATCATTTGATTACGGTCGGTACTGATGACTTCGCTATCAAAAAATGCCATCGGGACGTATTCGCGGCGTTCGGAGGATACACGGGGAACGAGGATGTAGTTTCCGGAAGTAGGATGGCGGATTTCACCGAATAAGTGAGGGGTTTCTGCCAATATTTTAGTTTCTTTGCGTTTGCTTTCAGAACGAATAGCGCGCACTTTTTCAATACGCTGATGGATTTCAGGATGTTTTGACGGCATATCTGCTAACTCTTGTTCAGAAATGCCGTTTAGCCAGATACACCAACGCTCTTTACCATTGAGGAATTCTTCGGAGCCTAATAGCCGTTTAATCCATTTTTCTGCTGTAGGGTCTTTTTCCAAAAGTGCATCTTTTTCATATGTGGTCAGAATTAAATGCCCGCCATCATTGGGCATATTACCGAAAACCATTTCGGGTATGTTGCAAATAGGAGTACGTCTAGCTTCAATAGCGAGATTACTCCCTGGAATCAGGTAAGGGCTGATGTTGGCAATGCTTTGGCTGTGCCATTCTTTATCGAGGAGTTTGTAGAGTTTAGGCTGCGCGCTATTGGGGCTGAGGCCGTCTGAAAGATGCGTGGCTTCCAGACCGATGATGACGACGTGGACGGCGGCTTTGTCTTTGGCATTGTTTGCCCACGGAAAGGTCTGGTAGGCAAAGGCGATGCGGTTGCCCAATGCTAAGATAGGGGGCCAGAGGGTGGCGACTTGGTCGCCTTGGCTGATGGAATTGGTGGCGACAAGGGCGAGCTTGGCGCGGCTGGCGCGGATATATTGCGCGCCTTTCCAAAACCAACAGGCAACGTAATCCAAGACACCGTATTTTTTCCAGCCGTTAAAGACAGTGTCCATGTCTATATTTTGTTCGGCATTACGATACTGTTTGCCGCCAAACGGGGGATTACCGACGATATAGACTTCGTCTTCTGCGCGGTTGCCGCGGGGGCAGAAGGCCTCCCAGTCTTCGCGCAGGCTGTTGGCGGCCTTAATGTTGCCGCCGCTTTTGAGGGGCAGGGTGGGTAGGCTGTTGCCCAGCTCGTTTTCGTGGGCAAGGTTCATTTGGTGTTCGGCCAGCCAAAGCGAGAGCATGGCGATTTCGTGGGCGAAGTCATCCAGCTCGATGCCGTAAAATTGGTCGAGGCGGATTTGGCTGCTGAAAATGGCGTTGCTGTCGATTTCTTTGACGGCTTTGAAGATTTCGATTTCGAGGCGGCGCAGTTCTTTGTAGGCGATAATCAGGAAGTTGCCGCTGCCGCATGCAGGGTCGAAGATTTTGATGTTGCCCAGCCGCATGGAGAGGCCGTATAGGGCTTTCAGACGGCCTTCATTGCTGGGATAGCGTTTGAAGATGTCTTGAAACGCCGTCTGAAGCTCGTCAAGGAAGAGCGGCTTGATGGCCTTCATGATGTTGGGGACGGAGGTGTAGTGTTGTCCCAAACGGCTGCGCTGTTTCGGATCTATCACGCTTTGAAACATGGAGCCGAAGATGTCGGGATTGATTTCAGACCAGTTGAGTTTGCCGCATTCGAGCAAAAGGCGGCGGGTGCGGGTATCGAAATCGGGGATGGGCTCGTCTGCCTGGAAAAGACCGCCGTTGACGTAGGGGAAACTTGCGAGATGGACGGGCAGGGATTCGGAACGTTTTTCAGGGGGCGTGTCGAGGGTTTGGAAAAGTGCGGTCAGGACTTCGTCTGCATTCTCGCCGGTTTTGTGCGTATGGCTTTCGATGAGTTTGGTAAAGCTGTCTTTGGGGAAGATTTTGGTGTCTTCGGCAAAAAAGCAGAAGAGCAGGCGGGTCAGGAAGACATTGAGGGCATGGATGTCTTCGGGTTTTTCGAGATGGTTGGTGTGGCGGATTTGGTCGAAAAGGCGCCCCATTTTTTCGGCAGCTTTGGTGTCGGCAGGATTTTCTTCAAATCCACTGCTTTTTTCCAAGCCTGCGAGGGGAAGGAAAAAGCCGTAGTTTTGCGCTAAATCGGTGTAGGCGCATTCAAGGTAGTCGTCGGCTTGGCTATCGTAGGCGGAGATGTTTTGAAAATCGGTTACGATAAAGAAGCGGATTTTGTTTTTGTCGGCTGTGGCGGATTGTTTCAGGTCTTGCAGGACGTCGTATATGTCTGCATCGGGGGCGACGGGTTTGAAATAGAGTTTGCGGCTAAGGGCGATTTCGCCATGCAGGGGCATATCGGCAACGTTGGTGCCGGGGGTTTGGTTTTGCAGTTTGGTAATGGTGGCTTTCGGGGTATCGAACAGGCGCAGGAAGCCATAGATGAAGTTTGCTTTGTCTTCCGATTGTACGAGCTTGGCCAGCCCGTCAAAAAGTTTGGTGGGATTGACTGCCATGGTTGCGACACCTTTGTTAAGAAATTGTAATGATATGAAATTATATCTTTTTTTATCAAAAAAGAATATTGGAATAGGCTGTGTAAAAGGTATTAAAAAAGGCCGTCTGAACTTTTCAGACGGCCTTTTTTAAATTTCATTGGGTGGTTTTCGTTATAGGTACTTAATTTAATTTAATTTAAATTAACATTTATTTGGAAATAAATGGTTATAATGTTATTAACAGGTGAACAATCTGTGACCATATCAATCTATATCAAGGAGAGAAGCATGAAAAAACACGATTTTGAAGCACGTCGCGAGGCTTTGCTGAAAGACATCCGAGAAGTGATGGATGATGTGGAAGAATTGTACCGCAATGGTGTTGAAGCCGGTTCGGAAGAGGGCAGCAAAGCCCGAGCCAAATTGGAAGAGAAATTGGCTGTGGCTAAAGAGCGTTTGAGCCGTTTTGAAGAAGAGGCCGGCGAGCGTCTGCGCCATCATGCCGAGCGTGCGCGTGAAAAATACGAGCAGTTTGAAGAAGCGGCTCAGGAACGTTTGAAAGAAGGCAAAGAGCGTTTTGCCGAATTTGAAGCCGATGCAGGTGCGCGTTTGAAACGCGGTGCCAAACACGCTGATGAAGTGGTGCATGAAAAACCATATTATGCGATGGGTTTTGCCGCATTGGCCGGTTTGGTTGTCGGTGTGTTGTTGAACCGCCGTTAATGCGAATATGTTAAGGCCGTCTGAACAGGCGTGCACATGAAATCATGGATTTCATTGCGCTGTGCAGACGGCCTTAGCCTTATGTTTCCTAAGAAAAAAGGATAATCGAGATGGGAATTCGCCAGCGTTTTGAACATGGCAAGGCTTTGTTGAATCAGGGCGCGGATTTGCTGCTGCTGCGTTTGCAGGTATTGGGCTTGGATTTGACGCGTCAGGCGGAGAATGTGTTCCGGTTGGCGATTTGGCTGGTGTTGTCCGGCGCATTGTTGATGGTGGGCTTGGTCGGTTTGCTGTTCGGATTGAACCGCGTGCTGTCGGATGTGGCCGCTTTGTGGGTATTTTTCGGCATTTTCTTTGTAAGTCTGCTGATTATTGCTGTATTGTTCCGCAAAGTATCGGCGGACTATCGGGAGCAGGGCAGTCGCGTGGCTGAAACCTTGCAGGATATTCGATCGGACATTGCGTATTTGCGCGGTGAGATAGATAAGGATGCGGACGATGAAGCAACAGGAGTATGAAGAAGAGCGCGAGCTGCTGCTTTTAGAAGCTAAGCTGGTGCGGCTGCGGATTGAAGCGGAAAATTTGAAACTGCGTAAAGCGGAAGAAAGCAAAACACGACAGGGCAATCAGTTGATTAAGCTCGCAGATGTGGCGTATCAGTTGAGCCAAACGCGTTTGCTGTCTCAACGCGCTTTGTTTTCTACATCGCGCCGTCGGCATTGGATTTGGCTGGTATTGGCGGTCATACTGGGTTTGTCGAGATAATCGAGGGCAGTGGTTTGGTCAAAATGATATTTGCGGAGAGTTGTTGGAGCGTGTGAGCCGCTTGTTGAGGACGCTGCGTCATTGTGTTGCCGAACTGAAACTTTATCTATGTTGAGTATTTTTTACAAAGGACACCGGCCGTCTGAACATTTCAGACGGCCTCAATGTTTGGAGTTTCAGATATAATGGCGACAATTTTGAAATTATTAAATGAAGGATAAGTGATGAACCGTTTGTATCCCCACCCGATTATCGCCCGTGAGGGCTGGCCGATTATCGGCGGCGGTTTGGCTTTGAGCCTGCTGGTGTCGATGTGTTGCGGCTGGTGGTCTTTGCCGTTTTGGGTGTTTACCGTATTTGCTTTGCAGTTTTTCCGCGACCCTGCGCGTGAAATTCCGCAAAATCCTGAAGCGGTGTTGAGTCCGGTTGACGGCCGTATCGTGGTGGTCGAGCGCGCACGCGATCCGTATCGTGATGTCGATGCTTTGAAAATCAGTATTTTTATGAACGTGTTCAACGTGCATTCGCAAAAATCGCCTGCCGATTGTACAGTAACGAAAGTGGTCTATAACAAAGGCAAATTTGTGAATGCGGATTTGGACAAAGCCAGCACGGAAAATGAACGCAATGCGGTTTTGGCGACTACGGCTTCTGGTCGTGAAATTACTTTTGTTCAAGTGGCCGGTTTGGTGGCGCGCCGTATTTTGTGCTACACCCAAGCAGGTGCAAAACTGTCTCGCGGCGAACGTTATGGCTTTATCCGCTTTGGCTCGCGCGTGGATATGTATCTGCCTGTCGATGCGCAGGCGCAAGTGGCGATTGGCGATAAAGTTACCGGCGTAAGCACTGTATTGGCACGTTTGCCGCTGACTGCGCCGCAAACTGAATCTGAGCCTAAAGCCGTAGCTCCACAAGCCGCTCCAGTTTCACAAGCGACTCCGGCTTCTCAAGCTGCTCCGGTTGAGACAGTGGCAAGCCAATCTACCGAACAGCAGCAAATCGAAGCAGCAGCGGCTAAAATTCAAGCGGCTGTGCGCGATGTGTTGAAAGATTAATAGTCAGTTTTAAATGATTGGTTAAAACAAGAAAAAGGTTTTCAGACGGCCGTCTGAAAACCTTTTTTGTTTGCCTGTCCGATTTTAAAACTTCACGTTCACGCCGCCGGTAAAGCTGCGGCCCATTTGCGGCGTATCAGAGAGGAAGCTGCTGTGGGCGTAAACGGATTGGTTGAGCAGGTTGTCGGCTTTGACGTACCAATTCCACTCGCCATAGCGCGTATTGCGGCGGTAGTTTGCACCGAGGTTGAGCATATGGTGTCCGGGCGTACGCGTTTCGTAGCGGGCGAGTTTGTTTTGGGCGAACACGCGGTAGTAGTCCAAGTTGGCATCGATGCGGTCGGTCAGCGAGGCTTTCAGGTGAACGCCAAGGCGCGCAGCCGGAACGCGAGGGGCGTTTTGGTCGTCCTGTGCAATGAAAGGACGGTTGCCGTAGGCATCTTCCCTGCCAGGCAGGGACGGCAGGTTTTTCAGACGGCCTCGTACATAGTCGCCGGAAACGCCGATACGGTAGCGCGGTGTCGGTTTGAAGTAGATTTCACCTTCCGCGCCGTAGAAGTCGGCGCCGGATTGGTTGTAGCGCACGAGCTTCATTTCGCTGTCGTCTTCGATGGATTTGGGGCCGCGTCCGTCGTTTAAGGTTTGGGCGTAGATGTAGTTGCCGAAGCGGTTGCGGTAGAGTGCCAGATTGTATTGCCAGCGGTCGCCTTCATAGCCCAGCGCGAGTTCGATGTTGTTGGAACGCTCTTTGTTGAGGTGTTTGTTGCCGACTTCAAAGGTGTTGGTGGCAACGTGTTTGCCGTGTGCGTACAGCTCTTGCGTTGACGGCAGGCGTTCCTGATGGGAGGCGGTCAGGCTGAGTTTGTGGTGTGGCGTGAAATACCAGTTGCCTGAAAGTGCGAACGAGCGGGCGGTTTGGCGGTGCGCACCGAGGTCGGGCAGGGGTTGGTTGTAGTAGTTTTCCCGATTAATCAATGCTTTGTCGTACTGGATGGAGGCTTTTTGTTTTTCCACGCGTACGCCGCCTTCAAGCGTAAAGTTGTCCCAGTTTGCCTGTTCTACACCGAAAAAGCTGTAATGGCGCACATTGTTGTCAATCAACATCGGTTGTTGGACGGTTTCGGGAATGGCGGAAAGCGCGCTGGACTTTTGTCCCAAATATTGCACGCCCCAGCTGCCTTTCAGACGGCCTATGGGTTGGTGGCGCAACTCGATGCGGGCGTTGTGTGTTTTGTTGTTAAAGAAGTTTTCTACTGCATCGCCTGCTTTTTCGTCGTGGTGGTAGTCGTTGCGGTTCAGGTGTACGCGCAGGGTTTCAAAACCTGGGAGCGGCTGCTTCCATTCGGCGCGGAGTTCGTAGCGTTTGTTGCGCAGGTCTATCCAAGGTTTGCCGTTGTGAGCATGGGCGTGTGCATTATCATCGTCGTGGAAGCCGCAGCTCAAGCCTGGATTGTCGTAATCGACGTCTTCTTCGGTCAACAGGTGCGGATAAAGCTGTAAATAGCGTTTGTTAATCAAACTCTTTTGCCAAATAATGTCGGCGTGGCAGTCGTCGTAGAGATGGCTGTGGGCAGGCAGGCCGTAGCGGTCGCGACGGTCGCTGTACGCTACGCCGAGAAAACCTTTATCCCCAACCCAAGACAGGCCGATGCTGCCTGTTTTTGAATCGGCATGGCTGTCGGGCAGTCGTTTCAGATGACCTTCTTCTTTTTGATAGCGCGGTACGGCGTAATCACCCGATTTACGGTACAAGCCTTCGGTATGCAGCACGAAGTTGTTGCCCAAACCGATATTGATGCCTGCGGATGTCAGTTTTTCCAAATTGCCGCTGCTCAAACGCAATCCGGCTTCGCCCGATACGCCGTTTTCAGGCATTTTTTCGGGGATTTTTCCATCGGCAACATCGACCAAACCGGCTACATTGCCCGAGCTGTACAAGAGCGTAACCGGGCCGCGCAGGATTTCGACCTGTTGCGACAAAGCGCTGTCCACCATCAAGGCATGGTCGGGAGAGAAATCCGCCATGTCGCCCGTTTCGCCGTGATGGTTCAACACTTTAATCCGTCTGCCTGTTTGACCGCGAATGACGGGAGCAGACGCGCCGCCGCCGTATTGCGAGACATGAATGCCCGGTACGCCGTCTAAAGCATCGCCCAAGTTGACGGCTTTTTGGCGCAAGGTATCACCGGAGATGATTTTGTCGGAGGCGGTCGAAGTGTGCAACAGCCCCGAAGTGGCGCGCGTACGGCTTTTGCCGACGACGGTAACCTCGTCCAAGTCAACCGACTGCTCGGTTTCATGCGCTTGGGAGAGGATGGGGGCGCTGATTAAAAGAATAGATAAAACAATGGGCTTGAGTGTGGTTTGTGTCATTTTAGTTTCTCATCATATTTTGAAAGGCTGTTATTATATAACATTTCATCATTAATATAACAAGAATTTAAGAAGTAAATCGCATTTGATGCTGAAAAACAGTCAAGCCAAAGCTCATACAAACAGTGAAAAACCAAAGGTCGTCTGAAGCCCAATATCTTGAAAATGATAAAAAAGACGGAAACAACGGCAGCGCACCATCCCCCCGTTTGCTTGGAACGAATCATGCTGCCTAAACAGCAAAAAAGGTCGTCTGAAAACGTAATATGGTTTTCAGACGACCTTGTCGGTTTGATAACTGCTATTTGGCGGCTTGGGCGGTTTAGATCGGGAAAAAACGCGCTTCGTAATTTTCGATGTTCAAATAAGTTCAAGGGATTTAGACATAAAAAGTCCTTAACAGTTGGTTAGACATTGTATAAATCAATGTTTAACCAACTGTTAAGGGGTGCTTGCTGACTATTTAACAGATACTAGAAAGTTATTGATAAAATTCTAAAACAGCTTTAGCAGTGTCATACAATATAAACAATGCATAAATAAATACTGTTAATAACAAAATTTCCAAACTGGCATTAATAATAGTCGGATTCCAAGCCCAATCTATTTTTTTCGATAAAATAGAAAGAACTAGACCACTACCTATCAAAGCAATTTGTTCACGAATAGACAACAACATTTGTGATTTGGTAGCACCAAAGATTTCATTAACTTTTTTTTGATGTTCTCGACTGATTTCATACATTTTTGACAAAATGACAGCTATTGTTGCAGTGTTAATAGCCATCAAAGTAACCAGAATATTGAGCAAATTGTCCTGCATGAATTCTCTGACAAAAGAAATCCCAAATAATGCTTGAATGGCACAAATAACCACAGCAATGACAAAAGATTTGGCAAAGGTGTCAGCAATAGTTTTAATCATTTTCTCTACAAGAATCTTGAATTTTGTCAACAAGGTTATAGGGGTGATATTCAATAGTAATCTCATCAACCGTTAAACTAGAGTGTTCAGTTTTGACGTTGGTAATTGCTTTGACACCTTTATACTTTACTCTAATATTTCCACCTCCTTTACTGCTGTAATCTACCAGTTCAGGAAGTTGCGGCATACTGGGTGAAATATTCAAAGTACCATTTTCGGGAGCAGTCAAAGTCAATTCTGTTGTGGCAGAATTGGACATTTTAGCTATGGCTTTTAATTCTTCACTTAATGACTGAGAAATAGAAGCCATGTTAGGTGTAACTATTTTGAAGATAACCTTTTCTAAGTTGCGACCTTCAATAAATTCCCAAAAGGATTTCTTATCAAATATCGGATTGATTTGCACATTTAAATTATGAATAGCAAGTATTTCATTTAAACGTTTTTCCAAGGTTGCTGCTAATGAATTAGTACTATGAAATGCTATTGGTCGATATTCAATAGCAATAATTTGTTGCTCTGGGTCATTCCAAATAAGTACAAACGCACTTGGCCAATTTTCTTCGGAAACCGATTCAAAATTTTCTGTTTCTCTCTTCAATCGCTTACGTGTAGCAACTTTAAATACAAAAAGTTGCTCACTTTCATCTGCATGGGTACTTGGGAAAATTTGCTTAATTCTTATCTTTCTAGCCGTTTCTTCATATAAATTCAAATCACTCTGCAGGATAAGATTATTAAAGGCTTCGATAAAAAATGCATTTTTATTTTGGATTACTTCTTCAACTGTCATATCCCCAAAAGGCAGACGTTCTTGAATGCGTTCATTCGGAATAATTTGATAGCGATATAAGTGAAAAAGACGGTTAGCCATAATTGATTGAACTCAAGAATAAAACAAGTTCAATCATAACATGATTTAATATAGAAACAATGGTTACTCTAACCCGATTACAGTACCTGAAGCAGCCGAAATCTTGTGTCTAGGTTTCGGCTGTTGGATAAATGGGTTATTTTGTAAAGGTCTTAGCTTGGGCAACAGCAGTTTCGGCAATCAGATCAAGGAAGACCAACGGCTTTTTGCCGATATTTTTGAGTGCGTGGGACTGGCCGGGGCGGGTGATGGTAATGTCACCGGCGCCGACTTCGGTTTGTTTGCCTTCGCTGTCGGTAAACAGGCCTTTGCCGGATACGATGATATAAACGTCTTCATTGCCGGTATGTTTGTGTTGGCCAATGGAAGCACCCGGCGGTAATGTGAGCCAGCCGATTTCTTTGAATGCGTCTTGGTCGGCGGTTTGATGGCGCGTGAAGGCAAAGCTGCCGAGCAAGGGACCTTGGCCTCCGGCTGCGTTTTCGCGGTTCCATTCAGCTAAGTCGGCTTTTTTGTACACTTGGATGCTGCGGTCGGTGGGGGTGGTTTGTTCGGCGGCTTGAGTGTTTAGAGATGTACCGAGCAGAAGGGCGGCAGATAATGCGGCAAATAGTGGTTTCATGGTGGTTCTTCGTTTGTCAGGTTGAGTCAGATAATGCGGATTCCGTTTTCAGACGGCCTGCGGGGTTGAAACGATTAACCCCGCAGGCTCCCCCAAGATTTATTTCACATTGCGCAGATAGTTCAACAATAAAGGAACAGGGCGGCCGGTCGCGCCTTTTTCACCGCCGGATTTCCATGCGGTACCTGCGATGTCGAGGTGTGCCCATGGATAGTCTTCGGTAAAGTAAGACAGGAATGTTGCGGCGGTAATCGTGCCTGCACCCGGCGTGCCGATGTTTGGAATGTCGGCAAAGTTGGATTTGAGTTGGTCTTTGTAGGTCTCAAAGAGCGGCAGTTGCCATGCTTTGTCGTCCACGTTGCGGGAAGCGGCCAGCAGGCTGTCGACCAAATCTTGATTGTTGCCCATTACGCCGCTGACGTCATGTCCCAGGGCGATGATGCACGCGCCGGTCAGGGTGGCGACGTCGATGACGGCTTTGGGTTTGAATTGTTCGGCGTAAGTGAGCGCGTCGCACAAAATCAGACGGCCTTCGGCATCGGTGTTCAACACTTCGATGGTCAAGCCTTTCATGCTTTTCACAACGTCGCCCGGTTTGTTGGCTACGCCGGAAGGCATGTTTTCGCAGGTGGCGACGACGGCAATCAGGTTGATCGGCAGTTGCAGTTTGACGGCGGCGCAGAAGGTACTGATGACGGTTGCCGCGCCGCACATGTCAAACTTCATTTCGTCCATGTTTAGGCCGGGTTTGAGGGAAATGCCGCCGGTGTCGAAGGTAATGCCTTTGCCGACCAATACCACAGGCGCGGCTTCTTT
>NZ_JBQCTZ010000083.1:0-14895 GCF_051963715.1 Neisseria sp. P0001.S005
GGCAGCTATGTCCGCACCCAGCCGCAAGACGGCGAGCCTGCGTTTGGTTTGCAGGAAGGTTTGTGGAAAATATACGGACGTTAAGTTGAATAATGTCTCAGGCCGTCAGAAACGCAGGTTTCAGACGGCCTTTTTTGATTTTACCGTTATAATTCCGTTTCCCAATCTTTCAGACGGCCTTTTCCTATGAAATCTTACCCCGATTCCTATCTTCATTTTGAAAACCTCGAATCTCCCGAAACGCAAGATTTTGCCGCTGCAGCGCATGCCGAAACGCGCGCCCGTTTTTTAGAAAATGACAAGGCGCGCGCATTGTCCGACGGCATTTTGGCACAGTTGCAGGATACGCGGCAGATTCCGTTTTGTCAGGAACACCGCGCGCGGATGTACCATTTCCATCAGGACGCGGAGTATCCGAAGGGCGTGTACCGCGTATGTACCGCAGCGACTTACCGTTCCGGCTATCCCGAGTGGAAAATCCTGTTTTCGGTGGCGGATTTCGACGAGCTGCTCGGCGACGATGTGTATCTGGGTGGGTTGTCGCACTTGGTGGAGCAGCCCAACCGCGCGCTGTTGACTTTAAGCAAATCGGGCGGCGATACGGCTTATACGCTGGAAGTGGATTTGGAAGCGGGCGGGCTGGTTGAGGGCGGCTTTCATTTTCCGGCGGGGAAAAACCATGTGTCGTGGCGCGATGAAAACAGCGTGTGGGTGTGTCCGGCTTGGGACGAGCGGCAGTTGACCGAATCGGGCTATCCGCGCGAGGTCTGGCTGGTGGAGCGCGGCAAGAGTTTCGAGGAAAGCCTGCCGGTGTACCAAATCGGCGAAGACGGGATGATGGTGAACGCGTGGCGTTACCTTGATCCGCAGGGTTCGCCGATTGATTTGATTGAAGCGTCGGACGGTTTTTATACCAAGACGTATTTGCAGGTGTCGGCCGAAGGCGAGGCGAAACCGTTGAACCTGCCCAACGATTGCGACGTGGTCGGCTATCTGGCGGGGTATCTTTTGCTGACGCTGCGCAAAGACTGGAATCGTGCGAACCAAAGCTATCCGAGCGGCGCGCTGGTGGCGGTGAAGCTGAATCGGGGCGAACTCGGGGCGGCGCAGCTTTTGTTTGCGCCCGATGAAACGCAGGCATTGGAAAGCGTGGAAACGACCAAGCGTTTTGTGGTGGCGAGCCTGCTGGAGAACGTACAAGGCCGTCTGAAAGCATGGCGCTTTACCGACGGCAAATGGCAGGAAGTCGAACTGCCGCGCCTGCCTTCGGGCGCGCTGGAAATGACCGACCAGCCGTGGGGCGGCGACGTGGTTTACCTTGCCGCCAGTGATTTCACTACGCCACTGACGCTGTTTGCGCTGGATTTGAACGTGATGGAACTGACCGTCATGCGCCGTCAGCCGCAGCAGTTTGATTCAGACGGCATCAACGTGCAGCAGTTTTGGACGACTTCGGCCGACGGCGAGCGCATTCCTTATTTCCACGTCGGCAAAAACGCCACGCCCGACACGCCGACTTTGGTTTATGCATACGGCGGTTTCGGCATTCCCGAATTGCCGCATTATCTGGGTAGCGTCGGCAAATATTGGCTGGAAGAGGGCAATGCCTTCGTATTGGCAAACATCCGCGGCGGCGGCGAATTTGGTCCGCGTTGGCATCAGGCGGCGCAGGGAATCAGCAAACACAAAAGCGTTGATGATTTATTGGCAGTCGTGCGCGATTTGTCCGAACGCGGCATGAGTTCGCCCAAACACATCGGTTTGCAGGGCGGCAGCAACGGCGGCCTGATTACCGCCGCCGCCTTCGTGCTCGAGCCGCAAAGTATCGGCGCACTGGTGTGCGAAGTGCCGCTGACCGACATGATCCGTTATCCGCTGCTGTCCGCCGGTTCAAGCTGGACGGACGAATACGGCAATCCGCAAAAATACGAAGTCTGCAAACGCTGGCTGGGCGAATTGTCGCCGTATCACAATCTTTCAGACGGCATCGATTATCCGCCTGCGCTCATTACCACCAGCCTCAGCGACGACCGCGTCCATCCTGCCCACGCGCTCAAGTTCTACGCCAAACTGCGCGAAACCTCCGCGCAATCTTGGCTCTACTCGCCTGACGGCGGCGGCCATACCGGCAACGGCACCCAACGCGAATCCGCCGACGAACTCGCCTGCGTCTTGCTGTTTTTGAAAGAGTTTTTGGGGTAGAAGCAAGCAGCAGGACTGACTGTTTCGTAAAGTTGAGAGACAAAATACTCTTGTTTCGGCAAGTGAAAAGAAGGCCGTCTGAAAAACGAATATTAAAGTTTTCCAGACGGCCTTCTTTTCTTTTAACTTTCAACATATCCCGATAAAATGGACACTTTGTAAGTAATCATTGATGGAAGACGCAATTATGGCAACCGAACCGAACCGAACCGAACCGAACCGAACCGAACCGAAATTATACACGATTTAGAAAATAATTTCAAACAAAACAACATATTAAAACTCAAACAACTCTTTCCCGAAGTCTTTTGTGAAGACCAAATCGACTTTGAGAAGCTCAAACTCGTCCTCGGAGCAGAAAACCTTGCTGGTGCGGGCGAACGTTATCAACTGGATTGGGCGGGCAAAACCGCCGCCTATCTCAACCTGCAAAGCCCCACTTCCCGCACCCTCGTTCCCTGCAAAGAAGAATCCGCAGATTTCGACGGCACGCAAAACGTGTTTATCGAAGCCGAAAACCTCGAAGCACTGAAAATCCTGCAAAAATCCTACGCCGGCAGCGTGAAGATGATTTACATTGACCCGCCCTACAATACCGGCAACGATTCCTTTATCTATCCCGACAAATTCTCCGAAAGCCGCGATGAATACGCCCGACGCGTGGGCGATACCGACGACGCGGGCTACCTGAAACGCGACGGCGTATTCCAAGGCGCGTGGCGCAAAAACGGCAAAGACAGCGGCCATTACCACAGCAACTGGCTCTCCATGATGCTGCCGCGCCTGCATCTGGCGAAAACCCTGCTGCGCGAAGACGGCGTGATTTTTATCAGTATTGACGACAACGAACAGGCGCAGTTGAAATTGTTGTGTGATGAAGTGTTTGGGGCGGAGAATTTTGTGTCAAATATTATATGGGAGAAGAGGTATACCAGAAGTAACAACGCCCGCATGTTCACAACATTAACGGAGCAGATAGTTTGCTACAGGAAATCTGATAACTTACAGGAGTTAAAAGAGCCTAGAAATGAAAAAGCAGATTCCACTTATACCAATCCAGATAATGACCCAAGAGGAGTATGGACAAGCGTATCTTGTGTTAACCCAGCAACAAAGGAACAACGCCCGAATTTATCATATGAAATACAAAATCCACACACGGGAGAAGTCATTACACACCCAACAAATGCATGGAAATTTGAGCATTCAAAATATTTATCCTATCAGGAAGATAACAGACTGTATTGGGGAAAAAATGGAGAAAACAAATATCCACGCTTAAAGAAATTTCTCACAGAGATGGATGGCGGAATGGTGCCAGTTGATTTATGGAAACATGATGAAACAGGAACAACAGATGCTGCCAGCAAAGAGTTGGAATCCATGATTGGTAAAGGAATATTTACTTTTCCGAAACCTCCTTCATTAATCAAAAGGATGCTTAAAATTGCATCAAATAAAAAAGATTCAATTATATTAGACTTCTTCACCGGCTCCGGCACTACCGCCCATGCCGTGATGCAGCTTAACGCCGAAGACGGCGGCAGCCGCCGTTTTATCTGCGTCCAGCTCCCCGAAGAAACCGACGAAAAATCCGAAGCACGCAAGGCGGGTTTCGACACGATTGCCGAAATTGCCAAAGAACGCATCCGCCGCGCGGGCAGGCAGATTTCAGACGGCCTTCAAGACGGATCGGAAATAGATACGGGCTTTAAAGTCTTCAAACTTGCCGAAAGCGGTTTCAAACAATGGCGGCAGCCCGGACAAGCCGATACGGAAGCCCTGTAACGCGAATTGTCGTTGAATATCGATTCCGTGCTGTCTGAAACGTCGTCTGAAAACCTGCTCTACGAATTGATGCTGCGTATGGGCTTGAAGCTGACTTGCAAGGTTTCGTTTTCAGACGGCGTATGTTTCGTGGAAGACGAGGATACGGGCGGGCTATACGCTTTCCTGCTGGAACGCGTGGATCAAGGTTTGATTGATGCGGTACTGGAGAAGCACCCCGTCAAGGTGGCGGTTTTGGACAGGCTATTCGACGGCGACGACGCGCTTAAAAGCAATACCGTATTGCAGATGAAGGACGCGGGCGTGATGTTCGAGTGCGTGTAGGGAGAAAACGATGGAATTGAAATTTGAAGAACTGCCCTATCAGCTTGATGCGGTAAATGCCGTTGCGAATCTTTTTGCAGGGCAGCCGAACCATGCCCGGACATTTGATTTGACCAGTCAGGGGATGGGGCGGTTTGTCGGCAACGGCTTGGATTTGGATTGGGAAACGCTAGGCCGGAATTTGAATGCGGTACAAAAGCAAAACGGACAGTCTGAAACGGAAATCGGCGAGCACGGGCTGAATTTTTCTCTGGAAATGGAAACGGGTACGGGCAAAACCTATGTCTATCTGCGCACGATTTATGAATTAAACCGCCGCTACGGCTGGAAGAAATTTGTCATTGTCGTACCGAGCGTACCGATACGCGAAGGCGTGTTAAAAAGCCTGGAAATTATGAAGGCGCATTTTGACGGGGTGTTTGGCAGGCCCGTGATGCGTTATGCGGAATATTCAAGCGGCCGGCTGTCGGACTTACGCGCTTTTGCGGTAAACGACCATATCGAGATTTTAGTGATCAACATCCAGTCGTTTGAAAAAGATGGAAACGTTATCAATAAGGTAAACGAAAGCGGGGAAGCGCCGATTAAGTTTGTTCAGGAAACGTGTCCCATCGTCATTATCGACGAGCCGCAGAATATGGAAACGGAAGGCCGTCTGAACGCCTTGGCATCGCTCAATCCGCTCTTTACCCTGCGCTATTCGGCAACGCATAAAAAACCGTACCACAAGGTTTACAGCCTGAATCCCGTGCAGGCATACAATTTGAAGCTGGTAAAGCAAATCGAAGTTTTGCCGGTATTGGCGGAAAACGATGTGAACGGTGCATTTGCGGAGCTGCTGGAAGTAAAGCAGGCGGCCAAAGGCCGTCTGAAAGCCGATTTGAACATTCATTATCAGAATAAAAAGGAAACCAAGAAGAAAAAGGTGTCCGTCAAATCGGGAGACGATTTGTTTGAAAAATCAGGCGGCAACGAAGCCTACCGCCACGGTTTCATCATTGACGGCATGGATTTCGAGAATCAGGAATTGGCGTTCTCAAGCGGTAAAACCATTACGCGCGGCGGCGACGGCAATGCGGTGCGAGATGAAATCATGAAAAACCAAATCCGCGAAACGGTAAGGGAGCATTTGGCGAAGGAGAAACGTCTGAATCCGCTGGGGATTAAGGTGTTGTCGCTGTTCTTCATCGACCGCGTGGAGAATTACCGTGCGGCAGACGGAACAGCAGGCAAGTTTGCCCTTTGGTTTGAAGAAATCTATCGGGAGCTTGCAGGCAGCGCCGATACGGCGGGCGTACACGGCGGCTATTTCTCGCAAGACAAGAAAGGCCGTCTGAAAAACACCGACGGTACAACTCAGGCGGACAACGATACCTACCGCCTCATTATGCGCGACAAGGAAACCCTGCTTTCCTTCGGCAGCCCGCTGCGCTTTATCTTTTCCCATTCCGCGCTGAAAGAAGGCTGGGACAACCCCAATGTATTCCAAATCTGCACGCTCAACGAAACCCGCTCGCCGCTGAAAAAGCGGCAGGAAATCGGGCGCGGGCTGCGTATAGCCGTCAATCAGGAAGGACGGCGCGTGCGCGATGAAAAAGTGAATGTGCTAACCGTGGTTCCGAACGAAAGCTACGAATCGTTTGCTGCCAACCTGCAAAAGGAATACGAAGACGAATGCGGCATTACCTTCGCCGCCGAAAACATCAAGGACGGCAACAAAAAGAAAAAACAGCTATTCCGCAAAGATTTCCCGCTCGACCCCGAATTTCAGGCAATTTGGGACAGGTTGAAATACAAAACGCGCTACCGCGTGCACTTCGATACGGAAGAACTCATCAAACAGGCTTCGGCGGCAGTGGCAGGCCTGCCTGAAATCCAAAAGCCGAAAATCCGCATCCGCAAGGCGCAATTAAAACAATCCCAAACCTACGGTATCGAAACAGTCGAAATTGCCAGCCGCAGCCGCGACATGGACGTTCAATGGGAAATCCCGGACATACTCGGCGAGATCCAAAGAAAAACAGGGCTGACGCGGCGCACAGTGTACGAAATCATTACACAGTCAGGCCGTCTGAAAGATGTAGCTGGTAATCCGCAACGCTTCATCGACCTTGCCGCCGAAGCGGTAAACCGCAGCTTGTACGCGTTGATGGCGGCAGGAATCGAGTATGAGCAAACCGGAGAAGTGTACGACCAAAAGCTGTTGGCAGACATGGAGCGTGAAGGCATCGAGTTTTATGAAAACAGCTTTACGTTCAAAGTCGGAAAACCGCAAAAAACCATTTGCGAAAACTATATCCCTTTGGATTCCGGCACGGAACAAGCCTTTGCTCAAAATTGCGAGGATTATGATGCGAAAAATGAAGGCGGCGTGGCGTTTTACTTCAAACTGCCCGGCTGGTTCAAGATCCCGACCCCGCTGGGCAACTACAATCCCGATTGGGCGGTGGTAAAACAGGTTCAGGACAAAGTGTATTTCGTTGCAGAAACCAAAAATACCGGCAAAGGCATTCAGGCTGGTGTGGATACGGACAAACTACGCCAAAATGAGAAGCTGAAAATCGAATGCGGCAAGCGGCATTTTGCGGCATTGGACGGGCTGGAATATCGTGAGACGGATGATGTGGGCAGTTTGGAAAAATAATTGGAGGAAATATTTGAAATTGCATTAAAGCCGTTTGAGAAGCCGAAATTAGGATTTTCAGATGGCCACGATTTACGATAATCAAACTTAACTCTATGATATCAAATAAAAACAATTTCCTGCTTGTAGGTTAAAATCAGCCTATGCTAATATGCGCAACAACAGGTTTTTACTGAATAATCTGTGCTAAAATGCAGGATTAGATGGAAAACTCTATCCGAATTCGGTACAATACCGACGAATTATTTCTCTTAAACAACCTGCCGCAAGGCGAAAAGGAACGACTGATATGTCAAACATCGAACAACAAGTTAAGAAAATTGTTGCTGAACAACTGGGCGTAAACGAAGCCGAAGTGAAAAACGAATCTTCTTTCCAAGACGATTTGGGTGCTGACTCTCTGGACACCGTAGAACTGGTGATGGCTTTGGAAGAAGCTTTCGGCTGCGAAATCCCTGACGAAGACGCTGAAAAAATCACTACCGTACAATTGGCTATCGACTACATCAACGCCCACCAAGGCTAATCGGTCGCACCAAACATCCAGCCTCTGCTGCGCCATCGCAATAGAGGCTTTTACCTTATTATTAAACCCCTGAAATTTCAGACGGCATGAGTTTTGCCCGTTTTCACGAAGAAAATGAGCAAGGCTGCCGCGAAAATCCCGACAACCAACAGCGAGATTATCATGAGTCAGAGAAGAGTAGTCATCACAGGTCTTGGCCAAGTATCACCGGTCGGCAACGACGTCGCCACCGCATGGAGCAATTTGCTCGCAGGCAAAAGCGGCATCGGACGGATTACCCGCTTTGACGCATCCGACATCAACAGCCAAATCGCCGGCGAAGTGCGCGATTTCGACATCGGCCAATACATCAGCGCGAAAGAAGCACGCCGTATGGACGTGTTCATCCACTACGGTATTGCCGCCGCCCTGCAAGCCATCAATGATTCAGGCTTGGACGATTTGGAAACCCTCGACAAAGACCGCGTCGGTGTCAACATCGGCTCCGGTATCGGTGGTCTGCCGAGCATTGAAGCGACCGGAAAAGCTGTGATCGAAGGTGGTGCGCGCAAAATCAATCCTTTCTTTATCCCAGGCTCGCTGATTAACCTGATTTCCGGCCACGTAACCATTCTCAAAGGCTACCGCGGACCCAGCTACGGCATGGTTTCCGCTTGTACCACCGGCGCGCACTCCATCGGCGACTCCGCCCGCCTAATTAAATACGGCGACGCAGACGTTATGATTGCAGGTGGCGCGGAAGGCGCGATCAGCACTTTGGGCGTTGGCGGTTTTGCTGCCATGAAGGCACTTTCCACCCGTAACGACGATCCTGCTACCGCTTCCCGTCCGTGGGACAAAGGCCGTGACGGTTTCGTTATCGGCGAAGGCGCTGGCGTGCTGGTGTTGGAAGAATTGGAACACGCGAAAAAACGCGGTGCGAAAATTTACGCCGAAATCGTCGGCTTCGGTATGAGCTCCGATGCCTACCACATTACCGCGCCTAACGAAGAAGGCCCTGCATTGGCGGTTACTCGCGCCCTGAAAGATGCCGGCCTGAATCCTGAAGACGTAGATTACGTCAACGCACACGGTACATCGACTCCTTTGGGCGATGCCAACGAAACCAAAGCCATCAAATGCGCTTTGGGTGATCATGCGCGCAAAGTCATCGTTAACTCTACCAAGTCTATGACCGGCCACTTGCTCGGCGCGGCTGGCGGCGTGGAAGCGTTGTACAGCGTATTGGCAGTACACGAGCAAAAATCTCCACCTACCATCAACATCTTTGAACAAGACGTTGAAGCCGGTTGCGATCTGGACTACTGCGCCAACGAAGCGCGCGACGCGAAAATCGACGTTGCCATCTCCAATTCCTTCGGCTTTGGCGGTACCAACGGCACATTGGTATTCAAACGCTTTACAGGCTGATAGAAGGTTTTAAGCAAATTGAAAAGGCCGTCTGAAACTGGTTTTCAGACGGCCTTTTTTATTTTAAAAGCCAAATACTCTTGATAATCTATATCATTTATATAAAAATACCGATTCCTATCAATATTGCCCGGATTTTATCGGGTAATCAACCCAATTACATTTTTATCAGGAGTCTGCAATGAAAACCATCCGTATTCTGGCATTGGCCGCCGCACTGGCTGCCGTACCTGCATTTGCGTCTGATTTCGGCCATGAACAGGCATTGACCATAGACGGCAAGCCCGCCCATCTGGCAGAAACTTCAGCCCGTATTTTGGCAAACGAAACCCTGACTGCGCCGCAACTGGTCGAAGACATTACCGATGGATTCGGTTCGAAAAAAATTCCAGGTTATAAATTGATGATTATGGGCCGCACTTATTCGGTGGCGGCGGAAACCAAACCGCCGAAAGAGGGCCAAACTCAGTGGCGGGACAATACGTTCATTCATCGCGGCGTAAAACTGTTTGTCGGTATTCCGGTCAAAAATGGCAAGATGGATTTGGCATCTGCCCGGTTGATTAATATCGGCGTGGTTGACGACAACGGTGGTGCTGCGCCTCATGATGAGGGTGAAAAAATCCGCCCCGTCGGCAAACAGCTGATGTCTCCCGATACCAAAGTGGAAAATGTGAAACTTAATATTGCCAAACTGACGTTGCCAAATATGAAATTAGGCGAGACCAGTGGCGGTGGTGTGAAATTGGAAGCATCGGCAACATTGGACGGTAAACCGATACAGACCAAAATCGACAGCACTTTCTCCCGCTTCTATTCCGCCAAACCGGCAGCTACACGGCCATTTATGGCAGATGCACGGTTTGTGAAATAATCGCAAAGGCCGTCTGAAACCCAGTTTCAGACGGCCTTTTATATGCCAAAACTGCATAAGTTTAGTTCTTTATAGATTAAAGGTAAGGAGTTAAAAAAGCGTAGAATGGCGATTTTAAAAAATCATCATTGGAGGTCGATCATGACGGTAACGATTTTAGACGGTGGAATGGGGCGTGAACTGCATCGGCGCGGCGCACCGTTTCGTCAGCCGGAATGGTCTGCTTTGGCTTTGATGGAAGCGCCGGATATTGTGCGTGAAACGCATTTGGACTTTCTTCGAGCAGGCGCACAAGTAGTTACGACCAACAGCTATGCGCTTGTTCCGTTTCATATCGGGCAGGAGCGCTTTGATGCTCAAGCTGCCGAATGGGCAAGGCAGGCCGGCCGTTTGGCGCGTGAAGCGGTGGAACAAAGCGGGACTACTGCAAAAGTGGCCGCAAGCCTGCCGCCGTTGTTCGGTTCTTACCGCCCTGACTTGTTTGACAAACAAGTCGCACCTGCTTTGGCGCGCCCTTTAATATCGGGTTTGATGCCGTTTGCTGATATTTGGTTGGCAGAAACCGTATCCAGCTTGGAAGAAGCGCGTTTCTGGCGCAGCAGTCTGCCCGAGGACGGTAAACCGTTTTGGGTGTCGTTTACTTTGGAAGATACGATGCCGCATGATGTACCGGTGTTGCGTTCGGGAGAAAACGTGCACGAGGCGGCGGATTTCGCGGTAGAGATAGGTGCGGCGGCAATGTTGTTCAATTGCAGTCAGCCTGAAGTGATGGCGGAAGCTTTGAAAGTGGCACATGAAGCCCAAGGCCGTCTGAAACTGGGTGTTTACGCCAATGCATTTGAGCCGGTACAAGGACAGATGAACGAGGCCAACGATGGTTTGGATCCGATTCGTGCCGATGCTACGCCGGAAAATTATTTGGCGTGGGCGAGACAATGGGCGGATTTGGGTGCTGAAATCATCGGCGGGTGCTGCGGTATCGCACCTGAACATATCCGTGCGTTGGCGCAAGGATTTAAGGCCGTCTGAAAGTGGTCGCATAATATTTTGATACGGTTAGAACAGGCTAAAAAAGCCGGTAATGCCGTTGCTTCACAAACACATAATTATAAAAATCAGGAATAAACATGTCGCAAAAATCTCAAATCGGCTTGGCCGCGCTGACGGCCTTGGTTATCAGTTCCATGATTGGTTCGGGTATTTTCAGCCTGCCGCAGAATATGGCTGCCGTCGCAGGTTCGCAGGCTTTGCTGCTGGGTTGGCTGATTACCGGTGTGGGCATTATCTTTCTCGGTCTGTCATTTTCGGCCTTGTCCAAACTTAAGCCCGAATTGGACGGCGGTATTTATACGTACGCCCGCGACGGCTTCGGCGATTTGATGGGTTTTTTCTCGGCGTGGGGCTATTGGCTTTGCACTACGGTCGGTATTGTCGGCTATTTGGTGGTTGCGTTTGAAGCAGTAGGCGGATTTGTCGATACGCCGGACAACGTGATTTTCGGTAAAGGCAACACATTTGCCGCTTTTGTCGGTGAATCGGTAATTGTGTGGCTGATTTACTGGTTGGTAGTGCGCGGTATTAAAGAAGCGGCAGGAGTGAACCTGATTGCGACAGCAGTCAAAGTATTTCCGCTGATTTTATTTATCGGTATGGCAGCCTATTTCTTTCAAACCGAAGTGTTTATGTCCGATTGGACAGGGGCGAGCCTTGCTACGCCTGAAAATCCTGATGTCAGCCTGATGACGCAGGTGAAAAACACAATGCTGATTACGCTGTGGGTGTTTACCGGTATTGAGGGTGCGGCGGTTTTGTCCAAGCATGCGCGAAGTCGTGCTGATGTCGGTCGAGCAACCATTATCGGAGTCAGCTTGACGCTGGCAATGTATGTGGCAATTACCGTCTTGGCTCAAGGCATTTTGCCTCGTGTGGATATTGCAGCAATGGCTAATCCGTCTATGGCGGGCGTGTTGGCGCACATGGTCGGCCCTTGGGGTAAAGTGCTGATTTCTTCTTGCCTGATTGTGTCTGTGCTGTCGTCTTATTTAAGCTGGACGCTGTATGCGACCGAGGTTCCGCACATGGGTGCGAGAAACGGCGCATTTCCAAAATCGTTTATCCCGTTGAATAAAAACGAAGTGCCGCAGGGTTCGTTGATGTTTACCACCTTGACCGTGCAGGTTTGCCTATTGCTGGTGTGGTTAAAAGGCGAGGATTATTCTGCCTTGCTGATGGTATCGACTTCCATGATTTTGATACCGTATCTGTTAATTGGTGCATATCTGCTCAAATTATCGCTGACACAAAAGGCTGCGGCAAAATACCGTCTTATCGGCGCGGCAGCAACGCTTTATGCGGCTTGGATTGTCTATGCGGCAGGCACGGAATATTTGCTGCTTTCAGTCTTGCTCTATTTGCCCGGCGTATTGCTGTTTCTCTATTCGCAAAAGAAACACTACGGAAGTTGTCAGTTCAACCGTATGGAAAAAGCCGTATTGGTATTGCTGTTGATTTTGGCTGTGCCGGCCGTACAGCAGTTTGTCGCTAGCTTGCAAGCGTAAGCAGAAAGGTTTGAAAAGGCCGTCTGAAATCCAGTTTCAGACGGCCTTTTATTGATAAAACCGATTCAATATCGCATCATTTTGCTGTCTACCTGCATTGCCCAAGCATCGATACCGCCTTGCAGGTTGTAGAGGTTTTCAAATCCGGCGTCTTCTAAATACATTGCCGTGTGCAGGCTGCGGATGCCGTGGTGGCAGTAAACGACAATGGGTAAATCGTCGTCGGGCAGCTCGTTTTGACGCAGGGGGATGAGGTTCATCGGGATATGAATGGCGGCGGGCAGGGTGCAGATGGCGCGTTCTTCATCGGTGCGGACGTCGAGCAGATGAAATGCGCGGCCTTCGTCCTGCCATTGTTTCAATTCGGTGGGCGAGAGTTGGATAATGTCGGTCATAGGGTTGGGTATAAAAGTATGAGGCCGTCTGAACTTTCAGACGGCCTGTTGTTTAAAAATCGAAATCGCCGAACGGATTGGCCGATTTATCTTCCAAGTGGGCTACGACGGTGTCGAACAATACCTTTTCGGAAAACTCGTTGCCGTTGCGCGTCAGCAAAAGCGCGTGTTGTACCGGTTTGCGGCCGACGATGACCACCATACGGCCGCCGTCTTTCAGTTGCTCTTTCAGAATTTCAGGCACGCTGTCTACTGCGCCGCCCACATAAATCGCATCAAAAGGAGCGCCTTGCGATGCTTCGGTCAGGCCGTTGTTTTGCACATAATCGACGTTGGTAAAGCCCAATTCGTCCAAAACTTTTTTGGCGCGTTGCTGCTGATCGGCATCGATGTCGTCGGTCACGACTTTACCGGCCAGTTTGGACAGCAGGGCGGTTGCATAGCCTGAGCCTGTACCGATTTCTAAGACAGTTTCGTCTTTTTTCAGTTTCAAACCTTGAGCCAGGCGGGCAACGACTTTGGGTTCCAACATCTTATGACCGTTGGCCAGTGGCAGCTCCATATCCGCATAGGCCAAACCTTGAAAAGCCTCGCCGACAAAATGTTCGCGCTCGATCTCCTCCAAAGCATCCAAAATGTCGAAGTCCAAGACATCCCACGGACGAATCTGCTGTTCAACCATATTGAAACGCGCTTTTTCAAAGTCCATATTTGTGCTCCGTTCAATTCTTAATTTTATCGAAGCATACATTATAAATCCTTGTCGGAGAGTGTGCCATCTTTCAGACGGCCCAGAGGCTCGTTAATAATTGCCAAGCGCACATATATCCACTAAACTTTGACATTACACGACGCTACAGCAAGCAACAACCAACACACGGAGCAATAAAGATGTATCACCAAATCGGAATGTGGGATCAAAAATGGGTTATCGGCAACTGGAAAATGAACGGCCGACTCCAAAACAACAATGCGCTTATGCACCGCTTCCGTGTCATGCCAACCGCAGAACGCGTGTTAATCGGTCTGGCTGCTCCGACCGTTTATCTGTTGCAACTGCACAACGCCATGCAGATTGTTTTGAACAACCGTATCTTGACCTGTGCGCAAGACGTGAGCCGTTTCCCGAATAACGGCGCGTACACCGGCGAAGTGTCCGCCGAAATGCTTGCCGACATCGGTACTGACATCGTCCTCATCGGCCACTCCGAGCGCAGCCTTTATTTCGGCGAGAAAAACGAAATCCAACGCCGCAAAATGGAAAACGTCCTCAACGTCGGCCTGATTCCATTGTTGTGTGTCGGTGAAAGCCTGGAAGAACGCGAAGCCGGCAAAGAACACGAAGTCATTACCCACCAGCTTTCCATCCTACAAGGTTTGAACACCAAAAACATCGCCGTTGCCTACGAGCCGGTTTGGGCGATCGGTACAGGCAAAGTCGCCACTGTCGAACAAATCGCCGACATGCACGCATTTATCTACAAAGAAATCTTGTCTTTGTGCGGAAGCGATGTTAAAATCCGCGTTCTTTACGGCGGAAGTGTGAAAGCGGATAACGCGGCCGACATCTTCGCAGTACCTCATGTAGACGGCGCATTGGTTGGTGGCGCGTCATTATCATATGACTCCTTTACCGCCATCATCAACGCAGCACAAGCCTCGTAGAAAACATATGGAAGCCTTTAAAACCCTTATCTGGATCATTAATATTATTTCCGCTTTAGCCGTAATCGTGTTAGTATTGTTGCAACACGGTAAAGGCGCGGATGCCGGCGCAACGTTCGGTTCCGGCAGCGGTAGCGCGCAAGGCGTATTCGGTTCTGCCGGTAATGCCAACTTCTTGAGCCGCTCAACTGCTATTGCCGCAACATTTTTCTTTGCGACCTGCATGGCGATGGTGTATATTCACACCCACTCCAGTAAGCACGGTTTAGACTTCAGCGATGTGAAGCAGAGCCAGCAAGCTCCTAAGCCTGCAACGCCTGCACAAAACAATACAACTCCTGTTGCACCGAATCCTCAGCAGCAGTAAGGCAATTTGATTTATGCCGACATGGTGGAATTGGTAGACACGCTATCTTGAGGGGGTAGTGGCCATAGGCTGTGCGAGTTCAAATCTCGCTGTCGGCACCACATTAGAAAATCTAACCGCTTTTTAGCGGTTATTTTTTCGT
>NZ_JBQCTZ010000084.1:0-14835 GCF_051963715.1 Neisseria sp. P0001.S005
GCCGCAGCAGCCGCACAAGGTATTTCGTTCTCTGATATCCGTACTGCTTTGGCTTCTTCTTTGGGTTCGTCTTATGTCAACGACTTCCCGAATCAAGGCCGTCTGCAACGCGTGATGGTACAAGCTGATGCGAGTGCCCGTATGCAGCCTGCCGATATTCTGAACCTGACTGTACCGAACAAATCCGGCGTTGCCGTACCGTTTTCTACCATTGCTACTGTTTCTTGGAAAAACGGTATGGAACAAAGCGTCCGCTTCAATGGTTATCCGGCAATGGAGCTATCCGGCTCGCCTGTTAATGGCGTATCTTCCGGTCAAGCCATGGCTGCAGTACAGCAAATGGTTGATGAAATGGGCGGCGGTTACAGTCTGGAATGGGGCGGTCAGTCTCGTGAAGAGGCTAAAGGCGGCTCGCAAACTGTCGTATTGTACGCATTGGCTGCTGCCGCTGTATTCTTGGTATTGGCTGCTTTGTACGAAAGCTGGTCTATCCCGTTGGCGGTTATCCTTGTGATTCCGTTGGGTTTGATTGGCGCGGCATTGGGCGTGACCGGCCGTAACATGTTTGAAGCACTGCTGGGCAGTATTCCGGCATACGCTAACGATATCTACTTCCAAGTCGGTTTCGTTACGGTGATGGGTTTGAGTGCGAAAAACGCGATTTTGATTATCGAGTTTGCCAAAGACCTGCAAGCGCAAGGTAAGAGCGCGCTTGAAGCCGCGCTTGCTGCCGCACACCTGCGTTTCCGTCCGATTATCATGACTTCGTTCGCCTTCATCTTGGGCGTGGTACCGCTTTATGTTGCCAGCGGTGCCAGCTCCGCCAGCCAACGTGCGATTGGTACGACCGTGTTCTGGGGTATGTTGATCGGTACGATTCTGTCCGTATTCCTTGTGCCTTTGTTCTATGTGGTTGTGCGTAAATTCTTTAAAGAAACTGCACACGAGCATGAGATGGCCGCCAAACACGCCGCTGAAGCCGGCATGATTGAAGACGGTAAACACGATTCAGACAAGCACTAAAGCAAAGGCCGTCTGAAAAATTTTCAGACGGCCTCAAAATGCTAAAGGATTCTAAAATGAAGAAGATTACATTCAAACCTGTACTGACCGCTGTTGCCGCTGCCGTGGCTTTGTCGGCCTGTACCATGATGCCGAAATATGAGCAGCCTCAAGTTGCCGTGGCCGATACGTTTAAATACGACACTGTTGACGACGGTATCCGTGCCGCTGAATTGGGTTGGCAAGATTACTTTGCCGATCCGCGCCTTCACCGCCTGATCGACATCGCATTGGAACGCAATACCGATTTGCGTACAGCCGCGCTGAATGCGGAAATCTATCGCAAGCAATATATGATTGCGCGTAATAATTTGTTGCCAACCGTCAATGCCAGCGGTACAGGTTCGCGTCAAGGCAGCTTGAGCGGCGGCAGCGTCAGCAGCCAATACAGCGTTGGTTTGGGCGCGGCTTCTTATGAACTTGACCTTTTCGGTCGTGTCCGCAGCACCAGCGAAGCCGCGTTGCAAGGTTATTTCAATGTGGCCGCCAACCGCGATGCCGCGCATCTGACCTTGATTTCTACCGTTGCCAAAGCCTACTTTAACGAATGCTACGCTGAAGAAACCATGGCATTGGCACAACGCGTATTGCAAACCCGTGAAGCGACTTACAAGCTCTCGCAATTACGCCATAAGGCCGGTGTGATTTCCGCCGTTGATTTGCGCCAACAGGAAGCGCTGATTGAATCAGCCAAAGCCGATTACGCTTCCGCGGTGAAAAACCGCGAGCAAGCGCGTAATTCCTTGGCTATGCTGATTAATCAACCTTTGCCCGAAGACCTGCCTGCCGGTTTGCCTTTGAGCAAACAGTTCAAATTGACCAAACTGCCTGCCGGTTTGAGTTCGGACGTGTTGCTCAACCGTCCGGATATCCGTGCGGCCGAACATGCGCTCAAACAAGCCAATGCCAATATCGGCGCGGCACGTGCGGCGTTTTTCCCACGCATCAGCCTGACCGGTTCGGTCGGTACCGCTTCCGGCGAGTTGAGCGGCCTGTTTAAGAGTGGCACAGGTATTTGGGCGTTTGCACCGTCCATCACGCTGCCTATCTTTGACTGGGGTACCAACAAAGCCAATCTTGACGTAGCCAAACTGCGCCAACAGACACAAATCGTTGCTTATGAAGCTGCTGTTCAATCCGCATTCAAAGACGTTTCCAATGCGTTGGTTGCGCGCGAACAGCTGGATAAAAGCTATGCCGCTTTGAGCAAACAAAGCCGTGCCTACAACGACAGCCTGCGCCTCATCAGCCTGCGCTACAAACATGGCGTATCCAGCGCATTGGATTTGCTGGATGCCGAACGCAGCAGTTACAGCGCAGAAACTGCTCTTTTGGCCAATCAGTTGACCCGTTTGGAAAACCTTGCCGACTTGTATAAAGCACTTGGCGGTGGTTTGAAACGAGAGACCAAAGCTGCTGAATAAGTATTTGCTAAGATTAAAAGGCCGTCTGAAACATTTGAGTTTCAGACGGCCTTTTTATTATGCGGCAATTCTAAGCTTTTAATTTCTCGCTTAAAGTGGCGACATAGGCTGCGCGTTCGTTACGGCTGGCTTCGGGCTGGTGTGTGTTGAGCGAAGACCATTTGCGGTTGCTGCGTGCTTTGTTGAGTTCGCTTGGCAGTTTGGCCGCATTCCATGGCGCTTTGCGTTCTTTTAGCTCGATATGCGATTGAGCCGCATGGCCGCGCGTTTGCAAGACGTGCAACAAATCCAGTGCGCGTGCGGCAAGTAGGGTAAGGGTTTCCGGATCGGTATGCAGGGTTTGTCGGCCGTTGATTTTGTCGGTGATGTCTTGGGCATTGGGCAAAATACCGCCCAATAGTCCGCCGATGGCTGTGCCCAAACCAAGCGAGCCGCCAAGCGTGGCAATATCCAAGCCTAAGCCGATGAGCGCGCCCGCAGTTGCGCCGGTACCGGTACGGATGCCGTAATGTTTGAGCAATTCGCTGTCAAACGGATCTTGTTTGAAGGCTTTGGGCATCCATGTGCTGTCGCTGCCGACTTCGTCGTGATAGAAGCGGTAAAGTGTGAACAGGCGTTGTTGCATTTGCCGCTCAAGTTGTCGGATTTCCGATTGCATGACTTCCAAAGTTGGGGCAGGGTCGTCGTTTTCGGCAATTTCTTGGGTAAATGCGGCGGCATCCAGCAGAAAATCGGCAATTTCACGGCGCGCTTCCGTATCCAGCCGTTGCCACTCGCGACGGCGCATATTGATGAGGCGGTCGAGGATGTCGCGCTTAGGTAACATGGTGGCAAGGTTGTCCCACAATCGGATTTCGCCTTCAAAGTCGAAGGCAACGGTATCGAAACCGGCGTAAACATGCAGGTTTCTGCGGGCGAGCATATTAGTCCAAGCAGTCAGGTCTTGATTTTGGGTGAAGTTGAACACGGGCATGATGGGCTTGGCGCACCAAGACAAAATGGTCAGCTCGTCTTTGTATTTGTCGAGGACGGGTTCCCGTGCATCGATGACGTACATGGCCATATCGCTTTGCATGACTTGGCGCAGCACTTTGGCCTCTTGGTTGAACTCGTGATGCGCTTCATGGTTGCTGAGGAATTGCTGGATGCGTTCGATACCGTCATCGCGTGCAGATGTGTGGGTTTCCAGCCAATCCAATACGCCGCCGGCATCTTCAAGGCCGGGTGTGTCGTAGAGGTAAACCAAGCTGTCGTCGCCGTCGTTGATGAGGGCTTCTTCGACATGGCGCGTGGTGGATGGCGCGTTTTTCACTTCGCCGAAGGTACTGTCGCGCAAAAGCGTACGTAAGAGCGAGGTTTTGCCTGTGTTGGTATGGCCGACGACGGCAAGGGAAAGTGTGGTGGTCATGGTCTTTGAGTTGGGTTGATATGGACTATGAATGTGTGAGTATGGGGCGGTTTATCTTTAGTGGCAATATATGTTTCAGACGGCCCTAAATTCTTTATATATGGGCGAAAATAGCTAGAAAAAGAGGGGAATAGCGACTTTGTTGTTTTTTAGCAAAATACTTGAAAATAGATAGGAAAACAGTTGACAGGAGGGTAGAAGGCTAGGATAATTCGCGCCGTTGAGTTGCTTGATGCAGCTTGATTTTTCTCCTCTATTTCTCCTTTGTAGACTTGGCGCATATCAAAACGGTATGCGCATTTTTTTATCTGCATTGAAACATGATTACATTTTAAGATCTGTAAATCGAATAATTAAGAAACTTTACAAGAAAAATACTTGCGCGGTTGAATATCTTGTTGCATAATTCGTTTCGTTAGCTGGTTCGAGTAGTCAGTTAATAGTTTCTCCTCTATTTCTCCTTTGTAGACTTGGCACACATTCTGTCGGATGTGTGCATTTTTTTTGCCTATTTAAAATAAAGGCCGTCTGAATGTTGTAATCTTTCAGACGGCCTTTGTTTGTTGAATAGAATTAGATGTCTAATACTACTTCTTCTTTGACTTCTTCCATGACAACATAGCTGCGGCTTTCGGCTGCAGCCGGCAGTTGCAGCAGGATATTGCCGAGCATATCGCGATAGGCAGACATATTGGGCAGGCGGACTTTGATGAGGTAGTCGTATTCGCCGGAGACCAAGTGGCATTCCAAAATTTGCGGAATTTTTAGCACTTCGCGTTTGAAGTCTTCAAAAATATTGCCGGATTTGGAGCGCAGTTTCAGTTCAACAAAGACCAGGAGGCTTTGACCTAAAGCATGGGGATTCAGATGGGCGTGATAGCCGGTGATAAGGTTGTCGCGTTCCAAACGGCGGACGCGTTCGGTTACCGGCGTGGTGGAGAGGCCGACTTTTTCAGCTAATTCGGTCATGGGGATACGTGCGTTTTGTTGCAGGAGCTTGAGAATTTTTAAGTCGGTTTTGTCGAGTTCTTTCATGGCCTTGATGTCTGTCGTTTTCATTTGGATTGAATCATAACCTTAAAACAGGCTGAGAAGAAGCATAAATGCCTAAAGGTGCGCATTAGGTCTAAATTATGAATAGATTATTCTTGTGTATTTCATGGAATCCTGTGTAGTTTTTGACCTATAATATTTGCTTCAAAGTAATAGGGCAGGCCGTCTGAAACGGAATGCCGATAAGAGGAATACATTATGCGTCCGCTCAATGCGCAAATCCGTTTGGATAATTTACGTCAAAATTATCGTTTTCTCAAAGAGTTGCATGGCAATAAATTGTTGGCTGTGATTAAGGCCGATGCTTACGGGCATGGCGCGGTCAGATGTGCACACGCGTTGGCGGATATTGCCGACGGCTTTGCAGTGGCAACGGTAGATGAAGGCGTGGAGCTGCGCCAAAACGGCATTAAAAATCCGATTGTTTTGTTGGAAGGCGTGTTTGAGGCTGCGGAGTATGCGGATGTTGACCGTTATGATTTGTGGCCGGCAATCGGCAGCCAATGGCAACTGGAGGCGTTTGTGCATCATGAGTGGCAACATCCGACAACTGTATGGCTGAAAATGGACTCTGGTATGCACCGTGCCGGTTTCTTTCCACACAATTATGCCGCGGCCTATACTGCATTGAAACAATCCGAATCAGTTGAAAACATTGTGAAATTCAGCCATTTTGCCTGTGCGGACGAGCCGGAAAACGGCATGACTGAAATGCAGCTTGAAGCGTTTGATTTGGCGTGTGAAGGTTTGGAAGGTGAAGAGAGCTTGGCCAATTCCGCCGCGATTTTGAACGTGACTGAAGCGCGCCGCGATTGGGGACGTGCCGGTCTGGCTTTATACGGTATTTCGCCTTTCGGCGGCGTGGATGATCGTTTGAAACCGGTAATGCGCCTGACTTCCCGCGTTTTCGGCGAACGTGTGTTGCAACCGCATTCTCCGATTGGCTACGGCGCAACGTTCTACACCAGCAAATCTACCCGTGTCGGTTTGATTGCCTGCGGCTATGCCGACGGTTATCCGCGTCGCGCTTCCACTAATTCCCCTGTGGCGGTGGATGGCAAACGCAGCCGTATTATCGGCAGGGTATCTATGGATATGATTACGGTTGAGCTGGAAGCCTCGAAAGAGGGCTTGGGTGCGGAAGTCGAGCTTTGGGGTGATGTGATTAATATTAATGAAGTTTCCGAAGTTGCCGGTATGATTCCGTACGAAATCCTTTGCAATATCAAACGTGCGAAGTTTACTTATATTGAGTAATCAGTAAAAGATCAGGCCGTCTGAAATATGTTTTCAGACGGCCTGTTTGTTATCTGCAATTAAAACGATTCGTCAGCGCGTAAATAACGCCATTTGCCCGGTGGCAGTCTGCCGAGTTTGACTTTGCCCATGCGGATGCGTTTCAAACCGACGACGCGCAGGCCGACCAGTTCGCACATACGGCGGATTTGGCGTTTTTTGCCTTGTCGCAAAATAAAGCGCAACTGGTCTTCGTTTTGCCATTCGACTTTGGCGGGGCGCAATTTTTCTCCATCCAAACTCAAGCCGTGGTTGAGTAGGGCGAGGCCTTTGTCGTCCAGTTTGCCGCGGACGCGGACGAGGTATTCTTTTTCGCTGCTGCTGTTTTCGCCAATCAGTTGTTTGGCAATGCGGCCGTCCTGAGTGAGTACCAACAATCCGACGGAGTCGATATCCAGGCGGCCGGCAGGGGCTAAGCCGAATTTGTGTTTTTCGCTGAAAGGGATACGGCTGTCGTCGCCTTCCCAATGGTTTTCGGCGGTAATGAGTTCGGCGGCGGATTTATAGCCTTTTTCTGCCTGCGCGCTGACGTAGCCGACGGGTTTGTTCAGCAGGATGGTTACACGCGCGGCTTGTTTTTCATGGGCTTGTTTGTTGAGGTCGATGCGGTCGCGCTCGGTAACTTTTTGACCGAGTACGGCGGTTTGGCCGTTTACTTTGACCCAGCCTTGCTCGATGTAGCTGTCTGCCTCGCGGCGCGAGCATAAGCCTAATTGCGCCATGCGTTTGGAGAGGCGCATGGTTTCGGAATCGTTGTTTTGCATGGTATGGCAATATAGAGAAATGGGAATGTCGGATTATAGCATTGACCGCTTGTCAGGCCGTCTGAAAACTGAAGATTTGGGTTTTCAGACGGCCTTTCGTTTGCTATATGTTAAGGAATATTTAGTTTTGAAGTAAAAAATGAAGGGTATATTGTCTGTTTGTGTTAACCTTACGGACGAACTAATCATTTTGTTTTCAGTTGAATTTGGGTTGAAATGACATTTCACTCATGAAATCATGAAGACTATAATGACTGGTCTTTCTGAAGCGCATTAAGGCAGTTTGTCGCTAAAGCAAGCCTTGGTGCATCACGTTTTAAGGATAAATCAATGAAATCGCTCAAATCATTTTTGATCTGGGGCATTGTGGTTTTGGTAGGCTTGGCCTCCTTTACTACTTTAGCTCTCAGCCGTGGCGAGCAAGTCAGTGCGATTTGGATGGTTACGGCCGCCATTTCGGTATACTGCATTGCCTACCGTTTCTACAGTCTTTACATTGCCAACCGTGTGATGCAGCTTGATCCTAACCGTCTGACTCCGGCAGAACGCCACAATGACGGCTTGGACTATGTTCCCACACATAAAGGCGTACTGTTCGGCCACCACTTTGCCGCTATTGCCGGCGCAGGCCCTCTAGTTGGTCCTGTATTGGCAGCGCAAATGGGTTATCTGCCCGGTACTTTGTGGATTATCTTCGGCGTGGTATTTGCCGGTGCCGTACAGGATATGATGGTACTGTTTGTTTCTATGCGCCGTGACGGTAAGTCTTTGGGCGATATCGTGAAACAAGAACTCGGTACCGTCCCAGGCGTGATTGCCTCCATCGGTATTTTGATGATTATGGTCATCATTATGGCGGTGTTGGCGCTGATCGTTGTGAAAGCATTGGTTCACAGCCCTTGGGGTACGTTCACCATCGCAGCGACTATGCCGATTGCCCTGTTTATGGGTATCTACACCCGTTATATCCGTCCGGGCAAAATTGGCGAGATTTCCATCGTCGGCTTTATTTTGCTGATGTTGGCCGTGATTTACGGTGAAGATGTTGCCCACAGCTCCTTTGGTCACTGGTTCGACCTTGACGGCATTCAGCTGACTTGGGCGATTATGATTTACGGTTTCGTGGCTTCCGTATTGCCGGTTTGGCTCTTGCTGACTCCGCGCGACTATCTGTCTACCTTCCTGAAAATCGGTACGATTGCAGCTTTGGCTTTGGGTATCGTTATTGTTAACCCGACTCTGCAAATGCCTGCAGTTACCCACTTTATTGACGGTTCAGGCCCGGTATTCTCTGGTGCATTGTTCCCATTCTTGTTCATTACCATCGCTTGTGGTGCGGTTTCAGGCTTCCATGCGCTGATTTCTTCAGGTACCACTCCAAAAATGGTGGAAAACGAAACACACGTCCGCATGATCGGTTACGGCGGCATGATTATGGAAAGCTTTGTGGCCATTATGGCGCTGGCTGCCGCCGCTTCGCTTGAGCCAGGCGTGTACTTCGCGATGAACAGCCCGGCCGCGCTGATTGGTACAGATGCCAACACAGCTGCCGAAGTCATCACCACTAAACTGAATTTCTCTGTTGATGCCGCAACCCTGTTGCACACCGCTAAAGAAGTGGGCGAAAACACCATTCTGTCTCGTGCAGGTGGCGCACCAACCCTTGCAGTCGGTATGGCACACATCATGAGCCGTCTGATTCCGGGCGAAGCCATGATGGCGTTTTGGTATCACTTTGCCTTGCTGTTTGAAGCCTTGTTCATCTTGACCGCGGTTGACGCCGGTACACGCGTTGCCCGTTTCATGATTCAAGACTTGGGCAGTATCTTCTACAAACCATTCGGTAACACCGACTCTATCCCTGCCAACTTGGTTGCAACATTCTTGGCTGTGGCATTGTGGGGTTACTTCCTCTATACCGGCGTAACCGACCCTCTGGGTGGTATCAACTCGCTCTGGCCGTTGTTCGGTATCGCCAACCAAATGCTTGCAGGCGTAGCGTTGATCATGTGTACCGTTGTATTGGTGAAAATGAAACGCGACCGCTATGTTTGGGTAACCTTGGTTCCTGCTGTCGGCGTATTGTTTGTAACCTGCTATGCCGGTTTGCAAAAACTGTTCCATAGCGATCCGCGCGTCAGCTTCTTGGCTCACGCAGGCAAATACCGCGATGCCTTGGCTTCAGGCGAAGTCCTTGCTCCTGCTAAAGACATTGGCGAAATGTCACAAATCATCTTCAACGACCAAATCAATGCCGGTCTGACCGCTTTGTTCTTGGCAGTTGTCGTGATTGTCGCCGTGTACGGTTTCCGTACCGCCATGAAAGCCCGTAAAGTCGGTTGGCCAACTGCTAAAGAAATTCCAGCAGTGTACCGTGACGGTAAACAGCCGGAGGCTCAAAGTGAAGCATAAGCTTACCTCTTGGTGGAAAACCATCAAGTTGACAGCGAACTTGATGGCCGGTGTCCCGGATTATGAAAACTACGTTGCCCGCCAGCGCAAACATAATCCCAATGCGCCGGTCATGACCGAGCTGCAATTCCAAGACTACTGCCGCAAACGCCGTTGCGGCGGCAACGGCGGACGCTGTTGTTAATGAAGGCATAAAAAGGCCGTCTGAAAATATTTTCAGACGGCCTTTCATTATGGAATATCAATAAACATCAAAAACTTTGTCTTGTCATCAATATTTAATCGAATAACTTGTCGATATTTACTCTTCTTCGAGTAGTACCAGCGGACGCTGTATTTTTCTGAGCTCTTCCACCTCGTCTAACAGCCGCATAATCAGTCCCAATGCGGGAATGCCGGCTTCAAAATCACGGCTTAAGCGTTGTGCGCGACGGATGCGGGCAAGATGAAAACCACTGAAGGTGCTTTTTTCGGGCGCACCATCGATGCTGATGATGTCTTCTGCTATAAGTTCCAACAGCCAATCACGACGGCAGCGGCTGGCGGCAACGATTTCTTCAAAAGTAAGGGTAACATCGGAGGACTGAATCATAATTTATCCTTTCTCTTATGCTTGTTTCGCGGCAAAGTGTTCGGCCAATTTTTCCCATGCGGCACGGTCGGCTTCGCTCTCTACTGGCGGAACATTAATGCGGATATTGAGATAAAGGTCTCCGGCTTCTTTTGCAGGAATACCTTTGCCTTTGAGGCGGATGCTTTTACCGCTTTGGCTGTTGGCAGGCAGATTGACCTGTAAGCGGCCTGAAGCGGTAGGGACGATGATTTTGCCGCCCAATACGGCTTCCCAAGGTTTGACATCTATTGTTTGATATACGTCTTTCCTGTTTTTGACGTATAAATCAGGTTGGTCGTGGAACTTGATTTTTAAGTACAAGTCACCGTTTTCTCCACCGTTATATCCCGGCAAACCTTGACCGGCCAAACGGATTTGTTGGCCTTCTGCAATGCCTTTGGGGATTTTGACGTTGAGGGTTTTATTTTGATAAACCGCACGTCCGTATTCGTCTAGAGTCGGTACATTCAAAGTCATGCTACGTTCTGCGCCAACATACGCTGCGTAAATATCAATACTCAATTCAGCATGTTGATCCTCGCCTTTTATTGGGCCGCGGGGTTGCTCGGAACGAGTGTGGGATTGGCGGAATGATGAAAACAGATCTTCAAAATTGAAGTCTCCCGCTCCGAACGGTTCGCCTTCATGACGTTCATAGTGGAAGCCGCCACCGTTAAATCCATTGCCAAACGGATTGCCACCTTGACCGAACGGATTGCCTCCGGCGCTGCGTCCGTAAGGATTAGCCAACATTTCATCGTATTCGGCCCGCTTTTCTTTGTCGGAAAGCGTTTCGTAGGCACGGTTGATTTCTACCGTGCGTTCGGCTGCGTCAGGTTCTTTGCTCACATCGGGGTGGTATTTGCGCACCAGTTTTCGGTAGGCTTTTTTGATTTCGGCCTCATCCGCATCTTTGGCAACGCCTAGTATTTCATAATAGTTTTTTTCTGCCATGTTATTCCTTTGACTGCTCATATACAAAATTCTTATATTTTTAATAATTGAGGGTAGATATTCTAAAATCAAGGGCGTTGAAAATAAAATTCTCTATTTCTGACAATGATTAATGGATAATTTATTTCTTTATTTCTAGAGTAATAGAAAATATAAAGGCCGTCTGAAATACGGTTTTTCAGACGGCCTTTATCAAATTGGGGTTTTATTTGTCTTGAGCGTTTTTTTGTTCGCTAACAATCCATTGGGCAATATCTGAACCCAAGACTTTAGAAGTGCGATTTAAGACTGCACAAGAGCTTTTATAAACACCGAGCATGCCACCGGAAGAATTGCGGGTGAAGGTTTTTTTATTGACTTCTTCGCCATCAACATACAAAGTGGCAACGGCTGTAATACTTTTGGCGTGGCCGACAAAGGCTACGCCTGCGCTCATGGCGGAAGTAATGGAGATATCTGCGTATGTGCCTTGTTTTTTACCGTCACGGACAATAGTTACATCACTTTTGGCTGCAGTTTCTTGCAAAGATTTGGACATGACGTTGCCAATTTGTAAACACTCGGAAACGATACGGGTATCGATTTCTTCTGCATGACGGTAAGGGATGCTTTCATCAATATGGACATCTGCGCTGGCAAATGCAGAAGCAAACAAGAATGCGGTTGCAAGGATGCGGTTAGGAGACATAGTAGAGCACCTAAAATAGAATGTTAAAAAGAGTCGCCATTGTATAACGGCGTTTTCACTCAATCAACATAAGTTCAGTAGGTAAATGCTTTGTTGAAATGGGTGTGTATGATAAGACAAATCAAAAGGCCGTCTGAAATACTGCTATTTCAGACGGCCTTTTGATTGGAGCATTAATTCGTTCTGGTCAAATAAGGCAGAGGATCGACTGCTTTGCCGTTTAGACGAACTTCAAAATGAAGCTTGACGCTGTCTGTATCGCTGCTGCCCATGGTGGCGATAACTTGACCTGCTTGGACTTTTTGATCTTTTTGTACCAAAAGCGTGTCGTTGTGGGCATAGGCAGTAATGGTGTAGTCGTTGTGGCTGATTAAAATCAGCTTGCCGTAGCCGCGGACTTCTTCGCCAACGTAGATGACAGTACCGGCTGCGGCAGAGCGGATTTGTTGGCCTTGTGTGCCTGCAATATCTATGCCTTTGCTGGTTGTACCGTTGTAGCGTTGGATAATGGAGGATGAGGCGTTATCGGTCGGCCATTGCAAGCTTAACCGGTTGATCGGGGTAACGGCGGTTGCTTGGCGTTGCTGCGTAGCAGTATTGCGGGAGGCAACATGATGGCGGACGCGCAATACTTGGCCGACTTCGATTTGTGAGGCGTTGGGAAGATTGTTCCATGCAACCAGTGTATTGACGTTTTGTCCGTAGCGTTTGGCGATTTGGATCAGGGTATCGCCGGGGCGGACTTTGTAGTAGCCGTCGGGTACGGAGCGGTTGGAAGAAGTGTTGTTGCCGGCGCAGGCTGCTAAGACGGCAATGATGCTGATGAGGGCCAGACGTTTTAAGGCCGTCTGAAAGGTGGAAATAAAATTTGTATTCATGGGTTGTTTCTAAATGTATCGTTATGCTGTGTATGATAGATAAGAAGAGTGAAAAAAGGTTCACTCAAAAGGCATGGGATAAAATGCGGAAAGGCAATATAGTACCATTGAGAATTTGTGGGTATGGCAGAATCTTTTTATATCTTTTTGATGCAAAGGGACTTTTTTGAAAAGGTAAAAGAACGTGAAAGTTCTTTCAGACGGCATTGAATAAGGCAATAAAAATCCCCTGCCGAGATAAACGGGCAGGGGACTTTTGTCTTATCGAACTTATTTGTTCAATTCGTTAGCCAGATACAGCCAGGTTTCAATAACCGTATCAGGGTTGAGTGATACGCTTTCGATACCTTCTTGAACCAGCCATTTGGCAAAGTCCGGATGGTCTGACGGGCCCTGACCGCAAATACCGACGTATTTGTTTTGTTTGCGGCAGGCAGAGATTGCCAAGTGCAACATCACTTTAACGGCAGGGTTGCGTTCGTCAAACGATTCGGACACCAAGCCGCTGTCACGGTCGAGACCGAGGGTCAGCTGGGTCATGTCGTTAGAGCCGATGGAGAAGCCGTCGAAGTATTGCAGGAATTGTTCTGCCAATACAGCGTTGCTTGGCAACTCGCACATCATGATCAGGCGCAGGCCGTTTTTGCCGCGTTCCAAACCGTTTTCTTTCAGGGCTTTAACAACAGCTTCTGCTTCACCCAAAGTACGAACGAATGGAATCATGATTTCGACGTTGGTCAAACCCATTTCATCGCGAACGCGTTTCAAGGCTTTGCACTCGAGTGCGAAGCAGTCTTTGAAGTTATCGGCTACATAACGCGCTGCACCACGGAAGCCCAACATTGGGTTTTCTTCGTGCGGTTCATAGATGCTGCCACCCACCAAGTTAGCGTACTCGTTGGATTTGAAGTCAGACATACGGACGATGGTTTTGCGTGGATAAACCGAAGCAGCCAAAGTTGCCACGCCTTCTGCGATTTTATCGACATAGAAGTCGACAGGAGAAGTGTAGCCAGCGATGCGGCGGGTAATTTCCGCTTTCAATTCGTCGTCTTGTTTGTCAAATTCCAACAAGGCTTTAGGGTGGATACCGATTTGACGGTTGATGATGAATTCCATACGTGCCAAGCCGATGCCTTCGCTAGGCAGGTTGGCGAAGCTGAATGCCAATTCAGGGTTACCCACGTTCATCATCACTTTGACAGGGGCTTTAGGCATGTTGTCCAAAGCAACATCGGTAATTTGTACGTCCAGCAGGCCGGAGTAGATGAAGCCGGTATCGCCTTCGGCACAAGATACGGTAACTTCTTGGCCGTCTGAAAGCAGATCGGTTGCGTCGCCGCAGCCGACTACGGCCGGAATACCCAATTCGCGCGCGATAATCGCTGCGTGGCAGGTACGGCCGCCGCGGTTGGTCACGATGGCGGAAGCACGTTTCATTACCGGTTCCCAATCCGGGTCGGTCATGTCGGTAACGAGTACATCGCCTGCTTCAACGGAATCCATCTCGGAAGCATCTTTCACCAAGCGGACTTTACCTTGGCCAACTTTTTGACCAATAGCACGGCCTTCGCACAAGACAACTTTTTCGCCGTTGATAGAGAAGCGGCGCAGGTTGCGGCTGCCGTCTTCTTGAGATTTCACGGTTTCAGGGCGTGCTTGCAGGATGTAGAGTTTGCCATCCAAGCCGTCGCGGCCCCATTCGATGTCCATTGGGCGGCCGTAGTGTTTTTCGATGGTCAGCGCGTAATGAGCCAACTCGGTTACTTCGGCATCGGTAATGGAGAAGCGTTGACGGTCTTCTACAGGTACATCAACGTTGGTTACAGATTTACCGGCTTCGGCTTTGTCGGTAAAGATCATTTTGATTTGTTTCGAACCCATGGTTTTGCGCAGGATAGCCGGTTTGCCTGCTTTCAAAGTAGGTTTGAATACATAGAATTCGTCAGGGTTGACCGCGCCTTGTACGACGTTTTCGCCCAGGCCGTAAGAAGAGGTAACGAAAACGACTTGGTCGTAACCGGATTCGGTATCGATGGTGAACATCACACCGGAGGCGCCGCTGTCAGAGCGCACCATGCGTTGTACGCCGGCTGAAAGGGCAACGATGTCGTGTTCGAAGCCTTTGTGGACACGGTAAGAAATGGCACGGTCGTTGTACAGGGAAGCGAATACATGGTGCATTGCTTCTTTAACGTTTTCCAAACCGTTGATGTTCAGGAAGGTTTCTTGTTGGCCGGCGAAAGAAGCGTCCGGCAAGTCTTCTGCTGTTGCGGAAGAACG